>JBJMNA010000013.1:0-45021 GCA_045804485.1 Chloroflexota bacterium | reverse complement strand
GCCCATGAACCCGAAGGCGTAGAGCGCGCACCGGATGACCGCCCAGCCAAGCTCGCCGAGCGCGACGTCACCCGGCGACAGCGGCGTCGTCAGGATCGCCGCGAAGGTCTTGCTGTAGTTGAGCTTGAAGAAGAAGTTGAATGTGCTCTCGGCGATCGCCCCGTTCATCGCTGCGCTCGCGAGCAACGCCGGCGCGACGAACAGCTGGTAGCTGATGGGCTGGCCATCGGGGCCGGGGATCGTCCCGACGAGCGCGCCGAGCCCGAAGCCGATGCTGACGAGATAGAACAGCGGCTCGAAGAAGCCCGACAGCAGCATCATCCACTGGTGCCGGTAGACGAAGATGTTCCGCTCGATCAGCCGTACCGAGCGCCGGCTGCCGAAAGCGAAGGTGGGCGTGACGCGGAGGGCGGTCATCCGCGCACCAGCCGACGTTCGATCGTGCGGATCATCAGGTAGCCGCCGAGGATCGCGAGAGTCGCGAGGTAGGCGACGTGGATGAGCATCGCGACGGGGTCGTCCGTCGCAGTCCCGAGCGACAGTCCGCGCGTCAAGGCGACTCCGTGGAACAGCGGCGTCAGCCAGGCGAAGGCCTGGAGCGCCGCCGGGAGCGAGCTGATCGGGAAGAACGTCCCCGAGAACAGGAACATCGGCGTGATGCCGAACCGGAAGATCGTGGTGAACCGGTTCGGTGTCTTCTGCGTGGCCGAGAACGCGGCGATCGGACCGGCGAACGCGAGCCCGGTCAGGACGGCCGCCGGGATCGCGAACACGATGAGCGGCGATTCGGCGGCCCCAAAGAGAACGATGACGAGCGTGAAGATCGAGCAGATCATCGTCAGCCGTGCGGTGATCCAGGCGAGATTGCCGAGGGCGATGTCGCGGGGCGTGATCGGCGTCGCGTACATCCCGTGGAACACGCGGCTCCATTCGAGACCACCCATGATCGGGAACATCGACTCGAACGACGCCGACTGCATCGCCGTGGCCGCGAGAAGCCCGGGGGCGAGGAACACGATGTACGGCACCCCGCCGATCGCATTCGGGTTCGAGACATACGAGCCGAGGCCGATGCCCATCGCGGCCAGGAACATCACCGGCGACAGGAACGACGAGAAGATCGAGGCGCGGAACGTCCGCCGGTAGGAGAGGAACCGGTGCTCGAAGACGCGACCGATCGGCGAGGACGTCGGCCGGGCCATCGCGCTCATCGGCGGCTCACTCGATCAGCGACCGGCCGGTCAGCCGGAGGAAGACGTCCTCGAGCGACGACCGGCGGACGAGCACGGACTCGGGCCGCAGACCGCGCTCGTGGACGGCGGCCGCGGCGGCCTCGCCGTCGTCGGCGTAGAGGAGGACGCGATCCGGGAGGGTCTCGACCCGCTCAGCGATGCCGTCGAGCTGCCCGTCGAGCGACTCCGCTGCGCCCGGCGCGAACCGAAGCTCGGTGACCTCGCGAGTCGAATACCGCGCGATGAGCTCGCGCGGGCTGCCCTCGGCGACGATCCGGGCCTTGTCCATGACGACGAGCCGGTCGCACAGCTGCTCGGCCTCGTCCATGTAGTGGGTCGTCAGGACCAGGGTGACACCCTGCTGCTTGAGCCGGTAGAGCCGGTCCCAGAGCAGGTGGCGCGCCTGCGGGTCGAGACCGGTCGTCGGCTCGTCGAGCAGCAGCATCTTGGGCTCGTTGATGAGCGAACGTGCGATCGTCAGGCGGCGCTTCATGCCGCCCGACAGCGGCTCGACCTGGTCGTTGGCGCGCTCGGTCAGCTGCGCGAACTCGAGGAGCTCGTCGGCGCGCCGGTTGACCTCGATCCGGTCGAGGCCGAAGTAGCGCCCGTAGATCACGAGGTTCTCGCGGACCGTCAGCTCGGTGTCGAGCGCGTCCTGCTGGGGCACGACGCCGAGGCGCGAGCGGATCCTCGGTCCGTCGCGGTCGGGATCCATGTCCATGACGCGCAGCGTCCCGCCGCTGATCGGCGAGACACACCCGATCATCCGCATCGTGGACGTCTTCCCGGCGCCGTTCGGCCCGAGGAATCCGAACGATTCGCCGGGCGCGACGTCGAAGTCGACCGCGTCGACGGCGACGAATTCGCCGAAGCGCTTGGTCAGGCCGCGGGCATGGATGAGCGAGGACGTGGGCT
This sequence comes from Chloroflexota bacterium, assembly GCA_045804485.1. GTDB lineage: Bacteria > Chloroflexota > Limnocylindria > Limnocylindrales > CSP1-4 > SPCO01. Next base: position 42,874 of record JBJMNA010000013.1, on the reverse strand, counting down.
GGTCCGGCATGGACCCGGAATCCTACACGGGACCGGCGTTTCAGCGGTCCGGGACAGTCCCCGTATGGATGGTCACGATGCCGCCCGACATCCCGATCCAGCTGACATCGGTCAGGCCCGCCTCGCGCATGATCTCCGCGATCCGGTCCGGCCCCGGGTAGCCCTTGACGCTCCGCACGAGGTAGCCGTACGCGCCGCCCTGACCCGCCAGGCGACCGACGACCGGCACGATCTTGTCGAACCAGAACTGCAGGATCCGAGCAAGCCGGCTGCGGGGACGGGCGATCTCGAGGCAGACGACGCGACCGCCGGGACGGACTGACCTCGCGAGCTCCGAGAAGCCCTTGCCGTAGTCCGGCAGGTTGCGCATCCCGAAGGCGATCGTCGCCGCATCGAACGCGCCGTCCTCGGCCGGCAGCGCGAGCGCGTCGCCGACGACGTAGGTCAGCCCGGCCCTGTCAGCGAACTGCTTCTGGGCGAGCCGGATCATCGCGGGGGAGATGTCGACGCCGAGGACGCTGCCCCCCGGCTGGACCGCCGAGTGGAGGTCGGCCGCGACTTTGCCGGTTCCGGTCGCCACGTCGAGGATCCTGTCTCCGGGCTTTGCGCCGGTGCGCGCGACGGCGCGCTTGCGCCAGCGGGGCTCCTGGAACGCCGAGATGACGAGGTTCATCGGGTCGTAGACGCGGGCGATCCTGTCGAACATCGCCCGGACCTCTGCGGTCGAGGCGGCGTTGCCGCTGTCGGTCGCGCGACCCGAGGGCGCGTCGTCGGTGGCTCGGGTCATGCGGGCGAGTCCTCCAGGGCGGCCCTGACGGCGTCGGCGATCGGGCCAGGGTCTGTGATGGGCGAAGCATGCGTCATGCGCGCGAGGTGGACGCGTCGTGCGCCGGGGATCCGTCTCGCGAGGGCGTCGGCGATCGGTCGGTAGAAGGGTTGGCTCTTTTCGCCGGTGAGGATCGTGACGGGAGCCGAGATGCGCCCCAGACCGTCGAGATCGAGGCCGAGCAGGGCGGCGTCGGCGTAGGCGCCACCGCCTTCGTCGGCGAGGAAGCCGCGTGCGCGATCGGGCAGCGCGGTCCACGCGTCGTCACCTGCGACGCCGGTCATGAACGCCTCCGCCGCTCCGGGTCCTCCGCGGTTGGCGAAGGCGTCCGCGGTCCTGGTCGCGACCGCGGCGAAGACCGCTTGCGTGCGGCGATCTGCCGCCGGTCCGTACGGCGGCTCGTATGCAACGACCGCAGCCGTGCGGTCGGGGCGCCGTGCGCCGAACTCGAGCGCGAGGCAGGCGCCGTAGCTGATCCCCACGATGGCCGCGGTCGTCGCGCTCTCTGCATCGAGGATCGCCTCGAGGTCGCGGACGTGGACGTCCACATCGATCGGGCGCGGATCGGGGAGGCGGCTTCCGCCGCTGCCGCGGCGGTCGACGGCATGGACGGTCGTATCGCCCGGGGCGGCCAACAGCCGCGCGAGACCGGTCAGTTGCGCTGCGGTCGAGAGCGTGCCGTGGAGGAGCAGCACGTGACGCAGCCCGTCGCCGAACGTGCGATAGGCGATGGTCGCGCCGTCGGGACGGATGAGCCGGTGCTCGTGGGGTCCTGCTGGCTCGAGTCGCGCTCGGAGCTCGGCGCGTCGCAGCTTCCCGGCGGCCGTGCGCGGGAGGGCGTCGACACGGACATATGCCGCTGGCACCTTGAAGCGGGCGAGGCGGTCGCGTGCGAATGCGGTGAGTGCCTCATCACCCGGGTCGGTTTCGGCCGCGTGGATGACGATCGCGGCGATGGGCACGTGCCCGAGCGTCACGTCGCGTCGCGCGACGACGCCGGCGTCCGCGATGGCCGGGTGCTCGAGAAGCGCCGCTTCGACCTCGGATGGCGAGATGTTCTCGCCGCCACGGACGATGCGGTCGGTGCGGCGGTCGGCGACGGTCAGGCGGCCGACGGCGTCCACGCTCCCGAGGTCGCCGGTGCGAAGCCAGCCATCCGCCGTCATCGCGAGGGCCGTCGCTCGAGGATCGTCGAGATAACCGTCGAAGAGGGCCTTGCTCCGGACTTCGATGTCGCCGACGCCTTCCCCGTCGGGCGCGGAGATCCGAAGCTCGACACCGGGGAGTGGCCGTCCAGCGGAAGCAGGATGTCTCCGGGCGTCGTCGGTCGGGAGAGCGGTCACACCCGATCCCGCCTCCGTGAGGCCGTAGGTCGGGACGATCGGCCATCCCGCAGCGAGAGCGCGCACGACGAGTCCTGGGCCGATCGGTCCGCCGCCGAGAGGCACCGCGCGAACCGTGACGGGCGGCGGCGCGTCGCCGGTCGCATGGAGGATCCGGGCGAGCGTCGTCGGGACGAGCGAGACGTGGCTCGGGCGTGGCTCGGCAGCGAGTGCCGCGAGGATGGCCTCGGGATCGGGGCGGGCGAGGACGACGATGGGCACGCCCGCCAGCGCCGCGCGCCACACGACGCCGATGCCGGCGACGTGGCCGAGACCGACGCCGAGCAGCCAGCCCGTCGCTGGCGGGAGGACGCTGAGCCACGATTCGGCACTGGCGGTGAGTGCCGCCGTCGAGAGGATCGCGACCTTCGGCCGCCCCGTCGTCCCGGACGTGAGGATGGCGACGGCCGGTCCTGCGTCATGGTGCGCAGCAACCGGCGCGCGACGCCCGGATCCGATGTCGTCGAGGACGATCACGCGATCCGCGAGGCGCCCGGCACGATCCTCGTCTCCGTGGCCCGCGATGGCGGCCCGCGCCGCGAGGACCGGAGCAACCGCCGTGGCCTCAGACTTGGTCATCGCGCTCCCGAGTGGCGCCGCGACGGCGCCAAGCCGGGCGATCCCATGCAGCGCGGCGATCGTCCCCGCTGATGGACGAGCGATGAGGACGACGCGGTCGCCGGCCTCGACTCCCGCAGCCACGAGGGAGGCCACGACGTCATCCGCACGGCGGTCAAGCTCGGTCCACGTCCAGCGTGTCGTCCCGTCGACGACGGCGATCCCTCGCGCACGGGACGCGTCCCCGGCGAGGATCCGGGCCGCAGCGGCGAGTGACGGCGCGAGGCGTGCGGCCGTGGTCACGACACCGCGCCGACGGCGTCGACGCGGAAACGCGCCAGCGCTCGCTCATCCAACACGACGCCGAGCGCCCCGGCTGCCTCGCCGCGCGGCGGCACCATCCGGCCGTCGTCGACGATGAGCGATCGCATGAGAAGGTCGTGCTCGAGAAGCCCAGCCGTCGCGAGGCCGTGGTCGAGCGGTTCGGGCCAGCGCGAGCCGCCGACTGCCGGCAGCCGTTCCGCCATCGCGAGCGCGGAGGCGATCCCGATACCGGTCTCGAACAGCGTGCTGAGCACGACGGGCACGCCGCGCGCGGCCGCCATCGCGGCGATCTCGGCGACCGCATCGGCGCCTCCGACGCGGACGGGCTTGATGACCAGCACGTCGGCCGCCTCCGCTTCGAGCAGGTCGCGAACGTCACGGATCGACGCCGCAGCCTCGTCGGCTGCGATCGGGACGCCGACGCGCCGGCGAAGCTCGGCCATGCCGTCGATGTCGTGGGCGGCGAGCGGCTGTTCGACGAACTCGATGCCGAACCGGGCGACCGCGTCCAGGCGGTCCGTCGCCGTCTCGAGGTCCCACGCGCCGTTCACGTCGAGACGCAACGCGACGTCCGGCCCCACGGCCGCTCGGATCGCGCGGACGCGCTCGACGAGGACCTCGGTCTCCCGCTCCGCGCCGGCCTTGACCTTCAGGGTCGCGAACCCCGATTCGACCGCCTGCTGCGCGGCCTCGGCGGCGGCGCCCGGCCCGAGCGACGGCAGCGTCGCGTTCACCCCGACCCCCTCTTCGTCCTCGTCCTCGTCCTCGTCGGCGGGTGTCCGCTCCTCGAGGTCGAACGCGGCACCGCTAAGTGCCGCCGCGAGCGCCCGCCCGGGGGCGCCGTGCATCTCGAGGTCACCCAGCGTCGGCAGCGCGCTCGGGCCTGCTTCCACCGCCTCGCGCACGAGGGCCGTGAGGATCGTGTCAGCCACCTCGCCGTCCGCCGGTGCCACGACCGCCTCCCCCACTCCGACGCGTCCGTCATCACCGATCAGTCGCACGATCCACGCGTCGCGGTCGACCCACATCCCAGTGGCCGTCGCGAACGGCCGCCGGAACGGGATCCGGACGCGGTCGGCGACGAGCGAACGCACACCGGTCATGCGAGCGCGCCACCGATCGCGAGGCCGACCGCGAACAGGACGCCGAAGATGAGGGCGAGCCGGGCGGTCCCTTTCAGCACGAGGTTGAGCTGACGCGGCTCCGTGAACGTGCGAACCGTCCGCAGCAGCGGCGAGGCGACCGGCAGCGCGATGAGCGGGAGCAGGACCGCGAGCCCGCGCCCGGCCGCGACGAGAACGACGGGCACGACGAACGCGACGAGCAGCAGCGCGATGTATTCCAGCCGCGTCCGGCGGACGCCGAGCACGACGGCGAGCGTCCGCTTGCCGGCGAGTGTGTCGGTCGGGATGTCGCGGAGATTGTTGACGACGAGGATCGCGGTCGTGAGAGCCCCGACGGGGATCGCGGCGACCCAGAACAGCGGCTCGACGCGACCGGACTGCAGATAGGCGGTCCCGACGACCGCCACGAACCCGAAGAACAGGAAGACGAAGACCTCGCCGAGGCCGCGATAGCCGTATGCCCACGGGCCGCCGGTGTACGCGACCGCGGCGATGACCGCGAGGATGCCGACGACCAGCAGGATCGGCCCACCGACCGTCGTGAGCCACAGGCCGACGACGCCGGCCAGGGCGATGACCACCGCGATCGCGATCTCGAGCTGCCGAGGCGTCACGTACCCGGCTGCCGCGACGCGAAGCGGGCCGGTGCGTTCGACCGTGTCGGCGCCCTTCCGGAAGTCGGACAGGTCGTTCGACAGGTTGGCCGTGATCTGGAGCAACAGGGCCACGGCGACGCAGCCGAGCGCGGTGTCGAGCCGGAAGGGCGTCCGGACGGCGAGCGCCGCGCCAAGACCGACGACCACACCGCTGAGCGCCGCCGGCAAGGTCGCCGGCCGGATCGCCAGCAGCCAGACCCGGAACGTTGAGGGCCGGACCGCGACGCTCGTCATGGGCGGCGCGGGAACCGCGAGAAGTCGGGCTTGCGCTTCTCCAGGAACGCCGTCGAGCCTTCCTGCGCCTCGTCGGTCGTGTAGTAGAGCCCTGTCGCGTTGCCCGCGAACTCCTGGAGCCCGGCAAGACCGTCCGTCGCGACCAGGAACGCCGACTTCAGGAAGCGGATCGCGGTCGGGCTCATCGCGAGGATCTCGGTCGCCCACTGGACGCCCTCGGCCTCGAGGTCGGCGAGCGGGACGACGTGGTTGACGAGGCCCATCTCGAGCGCCTGTTGGGCGTCGTAGCGCCGGCACAGGAACCATATCTCCTTCGCCTTTCGGTCTCCGACGAGCCGTGCCAGGAGGCCGATCCCGAACCCGGCGTCGAAGCTGCCGACGCGAGGACCGACCTGGCCGAAGATCGCGTTGTCGCCGGCGATCGCGAGGTCGCACACGACTTGCAGCACCTGGCCACCACCGATGGCGTAGCCGTTCACGAGCGCGATGACGGGGACCGGCAAGGAGCGGATCTGACGCTGGAGATCGAGGACGTTGAGCCGCGCGAGGCCGTCGCCGCCGACATACCCGCCGCGATCCTTGAACCGCTGGTCGCCGCCCGAGCAGAACGCCCTGTCGCCGGCGCCCGTCAGCAGCGCGCAGCCGATCGACGGATCGTCGCGAACGCGTTCGAAGGCATCCATCATCTCCTTGACGGTCTCGGGCCGGAAGGCGTTGAGGACCTCGGGCCGGTCGATGGTGACCTTGGCGATCCCGGTCCCCGAATGTTCGTAGCGGATGTCCTCGTACTCGGTGACGGTCGTCCAGGTCACGGCTGTTTCGGTCATGCGACGTTGTCCTCCTCAAGGAAGTCCGTGACGAGGCGTCGGAACGTCTTTGGCGCCTCGAGGTGCGGGGTATGGCCGGCGTTTTCGATGATGGCGAGTCGGGCCCGTGGGATGCACGCGGCGATCTCCGATGCGCGAGCACAGCCAGCCCGGTCGAGCGCGCCCGCGATGAGGAGAGTTCGTGCGTGGATGTCGGGCAGGGCGTCGTGGAGTGGCTCCATCCCGCCCTGGCCGGCCCCCCGGAGGCTCGCCGCGAGACCCTCGGGCGTATTGCGCAGCCGCCCGGCGCGAAGACGCGCCCGACGAGCCGGATCCATAACGGCATGGCTCGCGAAGACCGGTTCACGTTCCCACTCCAACACGAACGCCTCGATCCCGTCGCGCTCGAGCCGGGTGGCTCGCGCCTCATCGGCGGCGGCGCGCTCCGCGCGTGCGACCGGATCCGCGATCCCTGCCGACGGGCTCTCGAGGACGAGGCGCCGGACGTGGTCCGAATGCGCCACGGCGAGACGCAAGGCGATCCGCGCACCGAGCGAGTACCCAAGGACGTCGGCGGGTGCCGCCGACAGCCGGTCCAGGATCGTCGCGAGGTCGTCGGCCGACCGCTCCACGGACGCTCGCCGCGGGTCCCGGGGCGTCGCGGAGCGGCCATGGCCCGGCAGGTCGACGACGACGACGCGGTGGTCTCGGGCGAGGGCCGCTGCATGCGCCCCCCACGCCGTCCCGCGCCCCGTGAACCCGTGGAACAGCAGCAGCGGCGTGCCGGTCCCGCGGGTCCGGACCTCCCACCGGAGGCCGTCGACATCCACGGCAGTCATGTCGCGGTGAGTGCTGCCGCGACGGCGGCCGCGGCCTCGCGGTGGAGCTCGACGTTGCGGGTGCGGTCCGTCCGATACCGGAGCACCTGGACACCCGGCGCCCCGATCGAATCCGCGATGGCGGTGCGGAGATCGCCGGTCGTCACGTCGGCGAAGTCCCCACCGAGCGCGGTGACGATCGGTCCGACATCGATGCCGTGCGGCGTCCCGAAGAGCTCCTCGTAGTGGTCCGGCAACCCGACCGCCGGCGCTTCCGTCGCCGCCTGTGGGAGGAACGAGAAGATGCCGCCGCCATCGTTGTCGACCAGGACGATCGTCGCCGACAGGGCGTGGAGCCGGGCCGCGACCAACGCGTTCAGGTCGTGCAGGAACGACAGGTCGCCGACGACGAGCGCGACCGGTCCGACGCCAGCCGCGGCGGCGCCGAGTGCCGTCGAGACCACGCCGTCGATGCCATTCGCGCCCCGGTTCGACAGCGGCCGGATCGCAGTGGCGGTCGAGGGAAGCCAGTCATCCATGTCGCGCACGGGCATGCTGTTGCCTGCCCACAGGAGAGCGCCATCGGGGAGGAGGTCGCCGAGGACGGCGAACGGGAGGCCCTCGAACGCCTCGCCACGGGCGGTGACGGCGTCGAGCCAGCCGGTGAGGGCGCGATCGGCAGCTCGATCGGCCTCGCACCAGGCGCGCGCCCACGCCGGGTCCGGGTGGCCGCCGTGGTCGAGTGCATCGGCGAGCGCATCGGCCGTCGAGGCCGCATCGGCCTGGACGAAGGTGCTCGGGATGATGGCCGGGTCGCTCCAACCGCGGTCGCCGTCCATGACGATCTGCTCGGGCCGCGCCGCCTCGAGAAGCGTCAGGACCGGCTTCGACGTTGTCGTCGCGCCGAACCTCACGACCAGGTCGGGCTCGTGCGCGTCACGCCACGGACCCGGACGGACGAGATGGTCGGCGTGACCGATCACGAAGCTCCGGTCGTGCGGACCCGTGCGACCGCCCGATAGCGGGTCGGCGACGATCGGGAAGCCTGTGGCGCCGGCGAGCCGTGCAAGCGCAGCGGGGAGTGCCGGGTCGTCGTGCGGACCTGCGACGATGAGTCCGCGCTTCGCACCGCGGAGACGTCCCGCCAGCGCGCCGGTGGCCGGACCGTCGAGCGCGGGCCGCCCCCTGACGACGCTCGTGAACGGCCCGACCGTTTCGTCGTCGTCTTCCGTGAGTGGACCGAGTGCCGCGCTCGGGATGAGCGGCTCGCGGAAGCCGATGTTCAGGTGGACCGGTCCCGCCGGCCCGCCGCGCGCCGTCGCGACCGCCCTCCCGATGACGGACCGAACGTGCCGCCGCGTCTCGGGCTCTCCGTCGAGGAGCGGGAGGTCCTGGGCCGATCGAACGTGGGCGCCGAAGATCCCGACCTGGTCGATCGTCTGGGGCGCGCCACGTCCGCGAAGCTCTGGCGGCCGGTCTGCGGTGAGCAGCACGAGCGGGACACGCGCGAGGGACGCCTCCACGACGGCCGGCAGGAGCTCTGCGACCGCCGTCCCGGAGGTCACGACGAGCGCGACCGGCCGACGCGCCGCGCGCGCGAGCCCAAGCGCGAAGAACCCGGCCGATCTCTCGTCGAGAAGCACGCGCACGCGGAGGCCAGGATGCGCACGCATGGTCAGCGCGAGCGGCGTGGACCGCGAACCGGGGCAGACGATGACGTCCGTCACGCCGGCCGCAACGAGCTCGTGCGCGATCGCCCGGAGCGCGACGACGTCCGTCATGCCGACTCCTCGACCTCGCCGCCGAGCGCGCCGATCATCGTCCGAAGCTTCAGCCCCGATTCCTCCCATTCCCGCTCCGCGTCCGAGTCCGCGACGATCCCGCACCCCGCGAACAGCACGGCCCCGCTCCCGCGGACGAGCGCGCACCGCAGAGCGACCATGAGCTCGCCATCACCGTCGGCACCGAGCCAGCCGATCGGGCCGGCGTACCAGCCGCGGTCAAAGCCCTCGTGCTCGGCGATGAGGTCAAGCGCGACATCCCGCGGCTCGCCGCCGACAGCCGGGGTCGGATGAAGAAGGCCGGCGAGCGCGAGCAATCCGGCGTCGTCACGGAGAGTGCCGGTCATCGGCGTCATGAGGTGTTGGACGTGCCGGAGCGGCAGGATCGAGGGCGTCTCGGCAACGACCAGTGACTCGGCGATCGACGTGAGCCCCGCCCGGAGCGTGTCGACGACGACCGCGTGCTCCTCCCGGTCCTTCTCGCTCGCAAGGAGCGCCGCGGCAAACCGTCGGTCGGTCTCGGGATCCGTCCCGCGCGGCGCCGACCCGGCGATCGCCACCGTCTCGAACGCGCGGCCGTCGGTTCGCGCGAGGCGTTCCGGCGTCGCGCCGAGGAACGTCGTCCCGCCACGGGAGAAGGCGAAGGTCGTGCTCTCGGGCGCCGTCCTCGCGAGGTGGCGGAGCGCGGCCTGGATGTCGAGCGCGTCGTCCGCCTCGAACCGAACACGTCGCGCGAGAACGACCTTGTCGATCCGTCCACGCCCGACCGCGCCGGCGAACATGCCGACCGTCCGGTCCCACGCCGCGCGGTCCGGACGACTCTCCACCATACCGAGGCGGTTCTGCGGTGTCGCTTCGCCGTCGCGGATCCCCGCCAGGACCGATTGCCACGCTCGGTCGACGTCGTCGGCATCCGGGTGGTCGTCGTGACGGCCCGGTGCGATCGAGATCGTCAGGGTGTCGGCGCCGTCCCGCGACACAGCGAAGGTCGGAAGCACGAGCGAGGCCGCCCCGAAGGGCGCCCACGCGTCGTCACCGGCCGGCGTTTCGCCCGTGAACCCGAGTCCTCCGATGAGCAACGGGGCATCGCCGACCGAATCGGCCAGGACCGCCCGCCACGCAGCGGTCGCGGTCGTGAACCGGTCCCGTCCCCCGCCCTCGAACGCCCACGCGCGCCCGATCCCGACGATCGACCGACCCGCCGCAGGCTGGACCCAGAGTGCGGCTTCGAGATCCTGGGCGCGCGCCGCGGCGAACAGTGCGATCGGGTCGACGGGATCGGTCGGCCGAGTCGACGCGACCAGCGGTCGCGGCCCGGGTGCACGTGACGCCACGTCCAGGAGGTCGGCCAGTCCACGCGCCTGCCCCGCGGCGCGCGGGTTGGTGATCGTCACGCGATCTTCGGGCTGTCGGCGATCCGCGCCTCATCCACGCCGACGCTGCGGAGGAGCAGGGCGCGGAGGACCGGATAGCTGGCTTCGAGCGGCGCGGGGTCGTCGGTGAGGAGCCACCGGGCGACGATCTCGTTGAGGGCGCCGAACCAGGCGACCCCGGTGAGAGCCGTGTCGATCGGCGGGATCGCGCGTTCGGCGATCGCCTCATCGAGGTAGCCGGCGATCATGCCCGCGAAGCGGTCGTGCAGCGCGTTCGTTTCGGCGTTGAAGACGCGGCCGGCGCCCATCGCGTCGACGAAGAGCAGTCGGGCCATCGTCCGATGGCCGGCGAACGTCAGAAGGACCGTGCGCAGCGCGGCGTCCGCGCGGGCGATCGGGTCCGTCTCCGCCGCGACAGCGCGTTCCACCTTCGCCGCGAGCCGATCCGCGGTCGTCTTGACGAGCTCGCGGAAGATCGCCTCCTTCGTCGGGAAGTGGAAATAGACGCCGCCCTTGCTCGTCTCGGCGGCCGCCGCGATCTCGTCCACGGCCGTGTCGCGGTAGCCGCGCCGGCTGAACGTGTGGAATGCAGCGTCCAGGATCTGCTCGCGCCGCGCCCGGCTCCGTTCCGCCTGCGTCGGCGTTCGACCGTCCTGCTTTGCCATCGCCTCGCCACAACTTACCGACCGACCAGTCGGTTTGTTGTCATCCTACCGCGTCGGCGACGGAGATGCCCTCACGGCGATCGGCCCGCATGCTGCGAATCGTGGACCGTCGCCAGGGACTCCGCCGGCCATGGACGCGAACTCGCCTTCCCGTGCAAAGACGGAACCAAGCGTGTTCGCGAGGGCGAGGTGGTCGCCGTCCTGCGTGACGTGCGTATCGCCCGGCCAGGTGACGGGCGTGACGGTGCCGCCGTCGCCTTGCACCGCGAGTCCACGCTGACCATCGACGACGAGGACACCTTCGAGCAGCGCCGTCGGGCACCCAGCGCAGCCGACACTGCCGAGACCGACGGTCAGCGCGAACACGAGGGCGGCCAGTCTCTTCACAGCGCTTCGGTGGACGCGCGAGTCAGGCACGTCCCTCAGGTGGCCTCACGGCAAACACCCGCCACGGATCGGGCACGCCCTTGAGCTCGTGAGTCCCGCGATCGTCGAAGGAGATCCCCGACCCCGCGACCAGTTCCTTGACGGTGCTTGATACGAGGACCTCGCCTGGCGCGGCCAGTGCAGCGACGCGCGCGCCGATATGAACCGCGATGCCACCGACGTTCTTGCCCATCAGCTCGATCTCGCCGGTGTGGAGTCCGCCGCGGACCTCGAGTCCCAGCGAACCGACACCGTCTCGGATCGCGATCGCGCAACGGATCGCTCGCGCGGGGCCATCGAAGGTCGCGAGGAAACCGTCGCCGGTCGTGTCGATCTCCCGGCCGCGATGGCGCTCGAACTCTCGTCGGACAAGCGCGCGATATGCGTCCAACAGGTGGCGCCACCGGGTGTCACCGATCTCAGCGGCCTGACGCGTGGACTCGACGATGTCGCTGAAGAGGACCGTCGCGAGCACGCGGTCGGGCTCGGGATGTGGCCGGATGCCCGTCAGGAACTCCTGGACTTCCGCGAGGACAGCCTCCTGGTCGCCCGCCCAGATCAGGTTCGCACTGCCGGGGATCTCGACATGCTTCGCGCCCGGGATCTGCTCCGCCATGTAGGCGCTGATGGCCGCAGGGATGCGGGCGGAGCGCTTGTGGTTGACGATCAGAGTCGGGACGCGAACGGCCGGCAGCACGTCGCGAACGTCGCCCTCGTACAGCATCCGGATCATGGCGACGGCCATCTCCGGGCTCCCCGACAGGCTCTCGTACTCGGCATAGCTGCGGCGCAGCGCCGCGTCGTCGGCGTCGTCCGGGGCGAGGATTCCAAGCAGGGCCCCATGCCCCCACCCGGCACGGATGCGGTCCGCGTCTTCGGGCGGCAATCCCGCTGGCAGCCCGGGGACGTAGCCGGGCGCGGCGCTGATCCGCGGGTAGCCGTCGACGAGGATCAGCGCCGATGTTCGTTCTGGGTACGTCGCCGCGAACAGGATGGTCAGATACGACGTCCCTGCGCCAGACAGCAGGGCCGTCCTCTCCGAGCCTGCTGCATCGAGGACAGCGCGAAGGTCGTCCATCCACTCGTCGAGCGTCGGCAGACCACCGAGCGGGACGGGGTCCGAGACGCCCGTCCCGCGCTTGTCCAACAGGACGACACGACTGAACTCGGCGAGCCGGTCGATGAACCTCGCCAGGGGCGGGAGGTGCCATTGCCCGACGACGTTGCTGAACCATTGGTCGACGAGCGTGACGTCGATCGGGCCGTCGCCGACGACCTGATAGCCGATGTTGAGGTCCCCCACCCGTGCGTACTGCGTCTCAGGCGGCAACTCGAGCCTTCCCTCGCGGCGAGCAGAGCGGTCGGATCGCCGCCGTGCAGGTCGCTGATGCTACTCCCCGACCGTCTGGCGACCGACGCAGTGCCGCCGCGCGCCGCGCCTCCGCCGGGAATCGAAGAGCCCGGGCAGAAGCCCGGGCTCGGTTCGTCTCTGGGGAGGCCTAGACCTCCTTGAATTCGCCTTCGACCGCTTCGTCCTCGACGGGCGTCTCGCCCTCGCCGGGCGTGGCGCCGTCGCCGCCGCCGGTGCCATTCGAGGACCCGTTGTCCGAGTCGCCCGCGGATGACGCAGCCGCCTGGTAGGCAGCGGTCGAGACCCGCTGGAGGACTTCGGCGAGCGACTCCATCCCGGACTTGACGACGTCCATGTCCGAGCCCTTCAGGGACTCGCGCAGGGACTCGATCTTGTTCTCGACCTCGGCCTTGTCCTCGGACGAGACCTTGTCACCGAGATCCTTGATCGCCCGCTCGGCCTGGAACGAGAGTGCCTCGGCCTGGTTCCGGGTCTCGACTTCCTCGCGCCGCTGGCGGTCCTCCTCGGCGTGCTCCTGGGCATCGCGGACCATCTGGTCCACGGCGCTCTTGTCGAGCATCGACGAGGCCGTGATCCGGACCTGCTGCTCCTTGCCGGTCGCCCGGTCCTTGGCCTTGACGTCGAGGATGCCGTTGGCGTCGATGTCGAAGGTGACCTCGATCTGCGGGATGCCGCGCGGAGCCGGCGGGATGCCGTCGAGGATGAACCGGCCGAGCGTCTTGTTGTCCTGGGCGAAGTCGCGCTCGCCCTGGAGGACGTGGATCTCGACCTGGCTCTGGGAGTCCGATGCGGTCGAGAAGACCTGCGACTTCGACGTCGGGATGGTCGTATTCCGCTCGATGAGCTTCGTCATCACACCGCCGAGCGTCTCGATGCCGAGCGACAGCGGCGTCACGTCGAGGAGCAGGACGTCCTTGACGTCACCGGCCAGCACGCCAGCCTGGATCGCGGCGCCGATGGCGACGACCTCGTCCGGGTTGACGCCCTTGTGCGGCTCCTTGCCACCGAACAGCTTCTTGACCGCCTCGACGACCGCCGGCATACGGGTCATGCCGCCGACGAGGATGACCTCGTCGATGTCGGCGGGCTTGAGGCCCGCGTCCTTGAGCGCTGCCTTGACGGGTCCAGCGGTCTTCTCGATGAGGTCAGCGACCAGATCGTCGAGCTTCGCCCGCGTGAGCGAGACGACGAGGTGCTTCGGCCCCGTCGCGTCGGCCGTGACGTACGGCAGGTTGATCTCGGTCGTCGCGGTCGACGACAGCTCGATCTTCGCCTTCTCGGCCGCTTCCTTCAGGCGCTGGAGGGCCTGCTGGTCCTTGGCGAGATCGATGCCCTGGTCCTTCTTGAACTCCGCCAGCAGCCAGTCGATGACCCGCTGGTCGAAGTCGTCACCACCGAGATGCGTGTCGCCGTTGGTGGCCTTGACCTCGAAGACGCCTTCGCCGAGCTCGAGGATGGAGATGTCGAAGGTGCCGCCGCCGAGGTCGTAGACGGCGATCTTCTCGTCGCCCTTCTTGTCGAGCCCGTACGCGAGGGCCGACGCGGTCGGCTCGTTGATGATCCGCTTGACGTCGAGGCCGGCGATGCGCCCGGCATCCTTCGTCGCCTGGCGCTGCGTATCGTCGAAGTAGGCCGGGACGGTGATGACCGCCTCGGTGATCTTCTCGCCGAGATAGGCCTCCGCGTCCGTCTTGAGCTTCTGCAGGATCATCGCGCTGATCTCCGGCGGCGTGTAGACCTTGCCGTCGGCGAGCTTGACGGCAACGCCGTCGCTCTTGGGATCCTTCTCGACCGTGTAGGGGACGAGAGTCTTGCTGCGCTTGACCTCCGGATCGTCCCAGCGGCGGCCCATGAAGCGCTTGATCGAATAGACGGTGTTAGCCGGGTTGGTCACGGCCTGGCGCTTGGCCAGCTGCCCGACGAGGCGCTCCCCCGTCTTGGTGAATGCGACGACCGACGGGACGGTCCGGCCGCCCTCGGCGGATGCGATGACGGTCGGCTCGCCGCCTTCCATGACGGCCACGACCGAGTTCGTCGTGCCGAGGTCGATGCCGATGATCTTGCCCATGTGATGCTCCCTGTGTCTCTTCGTCAGTCGTTGGTGTCGTTGGTGGATGCCACGGCGACGAGCGCCGGGCGGATGACGCGGTCTCGGAGTCGGTAGCCCCGTCGGACCTCTTCGACGATCTCGCCGTCGGGCCGATCCGTGCCCGGCACGTTGGCGATCGCCTCGTGCTCGCGAGGGTCGAACGATGTGCCCGGGGTCGCGTCGATGGTGCTGACGCCCTCGCTCTCGAGCAGCGCCCGGAGCTTGCGGTCGATGGCGGAGATGCCCTCGAACCACGGGTCGGTCGCGACCGATTCCGGCCGCGCGTCGATGGCGCGGTCGAAGTCGTCGGCGACGGTCAGCACCTTCCGGATGAGGTCCTCGCCGGCAAGCCCGAGGTCGCGCATCCGCTCCTCGGTGGTCCGCCGCTTGAAGTTCTGGAACTCCGCGCGCTCGCGCTGGAGCGCGCCGAGGTACTCGTCGGCGGTCTGGAGCGCCGCGTCGCGCTCGCCGGTCAGCGTCTCGATCTGCGCGACGAGCGCGGTCGGCGAGACATCGATGTCGTCTGCGCGCTCCTCGGCGCGGGTGCGGTGTGTGCGTTGCCGATCAGGCATAGAGGTGATCCACCAGTTCATTCATGAGGCCCGACACGAAGCGCACCGTGCCGATGGCCTGGGAGTAGGACATCCGGGTCGGCCCCAGAACGCCGACGACGCCGATGGCCTGCCCCGGCCGCCCGTACGGGGCGAGCACGAGCGAGACGTCGCGCATGTCGAGCGGCTGGTTCTCGTGCCCGATGAACACCTGGACCTGGCCCGCGCCGGCGACGCTGCCGACGAGCTGGCCGAGGTAGACCCGGTTCTCGAGCGCATTGAAGACGCGCCGAAGCTTCTCGCTCTGGGCGAACTCGGGCGCTTCCATGACATTGAGCAGGCCGTCGCTGTAGACCTCTTCGATCGCATCGGCGTCGTACTCGCGAACGACCTTCACGACGCGGTCACCGACCCTGCGGGCGAGCGCCTGGACGCGGTCGCTCGGGTCGAGGAGGGCCAGCCGCGTCTCGGCGCGGCGCGCCGTCATGTCGACGAGGCGCTCGTTGAGGAGGCCGGCGACGGCGTTGAGCGTCGGCTGATCGATCGCGTCGTCGCCGTCGACCGTGACGAGCGCCTGCTTGATGGCACCCTCGCGGAGGACGAGGATCAGGCTCGCCATCCGGTCGTTGATCGCGACGAGGTCGATCCTCCGGATATGCGCGTCGCGCGGCTTGGCCGGCGTGGCGATCCCGGCCGCGCGCGTCACCGAGGCGAGGGTCGTCGCAGCGAGCCGGAACCAATGCTCGCTGGCGAATTCCACCTGGCCGAACTGGTGGCGGATCATCAGCTGCTCGACGGCGGGCAGCGGCACCGCCTCGGCGATCGACTCGACGTAGAAGCGATAGCCCTCGTCGGTGGGGATGCGACCGGCGGAGGTATGCGGGTGTGTCAGGAGCCCGTTCGCCTCAAGCTCGGCCAGGATGCTTCGAACGGTCGCACTGGACACGCCGAGGCTATAGCGCTCGACGAGCGCCTGGCTCCCGACCGGCGTCGCGGTCGTGACATATTCCTCGATGACGGCCCGTAGGATCGCCTGCGTGCGAAGGTCCAAAGGGCCGAGTGGGCGGCGATTTCGTCGCGCCAAGGGCCTGTCTCCTGATGAGTTAGCACTCTAAGGGGGAGAGTGCTAACGGTGTCGAGGGCATCGTAGCAGCCAGTGGATGCGGGTGTCAACGCGAAATGGCGCGCGAGCGCGACGTACGATGGCGGCTGTGACGACGTCCAGCCTCGATCTCGGACTTCCCGGGCCGCGGGTCGTTCGCGACCGTGTCCGGAGCGCCATCCGGCTTTCGCCCAGATGTGTGATCTGCGGTGCGCGAACACGGATCCTCACCGTTCGCCAGGACACGGCGAACGTCCGCGGCGGCGCGCCGGCCAAGACCCTCCGGATGTTCCCTTGTCGTGTCTGCGGCTTCGTCAGGAACCCCGAGAACGTCTATGACTACCGCTCGCTGGGACACGTCGAGGAGATGAGCAACGCGGCGCGGACGGGTCGCCTGGAACGTCCCGGCCGTGAGTTCCACATGGCGCAGATGGCGATCGACATCCTCGGGCGCGCCGGCCTCGACGTCCTCGTCTACGGTGCCGGGCGGAGTCTCGACAACCGCCATATCGCAGCGCTGCCGGAGGTCCGCCACGTCGCGATCGCCGACGTGATGAAGCTCCGCGACGACGGCGAGTTCATCGATTCGAACCTCCCTGCGGCGCGACGGTTCGACGTTGTCGTCGCGAGCGAGGTCATCGAGCATTTCCTCGATCCGACGGCAGACCTCCGCGCATTGTTCGACTTCGTCGAGCCGGACGGATTGCTCGTCTGCTCCACCAACCTGTACGACGGTGGGCGGCTCTCCCGGCAGTCATACGTCTTCGTCCCCGGCCACACCTCGTATTGGTCCGAGGCGTCCGTCAAGCGCGTCGGGGCGGCAAACGGGGTGTTCGTCGACTTCCGGATCCCCCTGGTCGCGACGGGTTTCGCGGGCCCGCGGAAGCGGTACATCCTGTTCACCCGCTCCAGCGACGTGATCGACGCGATAGGCCGGTACTTCAGCACGCGGGAGTACGCGCCGTCGGATTCACCGACAGGCGACGTGGAGATCGCGACAGCGTCGACGCCCCGCGAGGATCCGCTAGACGAGTCGGCTGAATAGCTCGTTCGAGAGAAGACGGCCGCGCGTCGTCAGGACGACCCGGTCCCCCGCGGTGACTTCGAGTAGCTCGGCCGCGAGGGCCCAGCCGAACGCGTCGTCGAGCGGCGGCTCGTGAGCGGCAGCCAAGGGCACTCCTCGGTCCGTCCGCAGGCCCAGGATGACGGTCTCGGCGACGGCCGCCTCGGGGCCTGGGGTTTCCGAGCCGCCGGGTGGCAGAACCCCAGCGCCGAGGCTCGCGAGGTACCCCTCCAGCCGTGCCGCACTCCACCGGCGGGTCACGCCGTCGAATGCGTGGGCGCCCGGACCGACCGCTTCGTACGGGCGCCGCTGCCAGTAGACGAGGTTGTGCCGGCTCTCATGGCCTGGCCGCGCCCAGTTGCTGATCTCGTAGCCGCGCCAGCCATCCGCGCCGAGCCGGTGGACGGCATGGTGGTATTGCGCGGCTGCCCGGTCCTCGTCCTGCGCCGGCCGCGCAGCGTCCCGCCACCGGCGCGCCCCCGATGAGGTCGGCAGGTGGTCGCCGCCGGGGCCCGTCAGGCCTTCGGCGTCTGGGTCGTCGAGCGTGAGCGCATACAGCGAGAGATGATCGGGCTCGAGGTCCAGCGCTGTCTCGAGCGTATCGATCCAGTCCGCCAGACTCGCGTCAGGTACGTCGTACAACAGGTCCAGGCTGATCGAGGTGATGCCGGCTTGGCGCGCTTCGCCGACGGTCCGAACGACGTCGACGACGCGGTGGCGACGACCCAGGCGTCGAAGCCCGGACGCGGACATCGACTGTGCCCCGATGGAGAGGCGGGTCACCCCGGATGCCCGCATCGCGGCGGCGTCGCCGTGTTCGTCGGGTCCCGGGTTGGCCTCGACCGTGACCTCAGCGTCATCCGCGATGCCGAACCGAGCCCGCACCGTGTCCAGGATCGCCGCCAGCGACTGCGACGGCAGGAGCGACGGTGTCCCACCACCGAGGTAGACGGTCTCGAGCGGCGGCCGGCCAGCCGGGAATGCCGCGTCCAGCGCGTCCGCCCGCAAGCTGAGCTCGACGAGCAGCGCCGCGACGAACGCCTCGACCCGCGCCCGTGGCCCGCGGGCCGCCGCGCCCGCGACGACGACGAAGTCGCAGTAGGGACACAGCGACACGCAGAACGGCACGTGGATGTAGAGCGCCACGGGTGGCGAAGCGACCGGCCCCATCAGCGTTCCCGGGATGAGGACTCCCGTGATCCGATGACCCGCCAGCCCTCTGGCGGCCGGCGGCGTTTCTCGATCTCCTCGGGCTCACGGGCCCGAGGCTTCGTCTGCCCGGCGTGCCCGGTGCACAGGAAGAACGCGAACCGGGTGATCGAATGCCCGAGGAACGCAGCGGCGATGCCGCCTGTCGCCACGGTCAGCCACCCGCCGAGGAGGCCGATGCCGAGTGTCAGAAGCAGGAGATAGCGGTCGCGCCCCGGAGCGGCGAGCCGCGTGGTCAGGGTGTAGAGGATCGCCTGCGCGAAGTTGGCGAGGGTCGGGTTCACCCCGGCGACGAGCAACAGCCCGAGGAGCGCGCCCCGGAACGTGGCCTCGTCGATGAACGCGGTCGCGGTGGAATTGAGGAGCGCGCCCGGATACGACCAGAGCTCCGGGAAGCGGATCCGGTGGTATCGATAGGTCGCGAAGCCGATCGCGACCAGGATCCCGAGGATGCCGTAGGTGATCCCACCGAGGACCGCCTGGAGCCGTGACCCGGACCCGAGGTACAGGTCACGCTGGGGCGTCGGATGGATGTACAGCAGCGCGATGACGAGCCCGAAGCCGATGACATACCAGGCGACCCGGCGCCTGAGCTTCGGGCGTTCCCCGTCGCGCGTCGCCTCGTAGTACTCAGCCGTGCCGAACTTCTCGGCGTCGAGTCGGAGCATGACGAGCAGCAGCAGGAGACCGATCGAGATCAGCGACCGCGCGAGGATGACGAACTCGTCCACCGGCTGCCTAGCCCTCGTCCATCCGGAGCATCGCCAGGAAGGCCTCCTGCGGGATCTCGACAGAACCCACCCGCTTCATGCGCTGCTTGCCCTCTTTCTGCTTCTCGAGCAGCTTGCGCTTGCGGGTGATGTCGCCACCGTAGCACTTGGCGAGCACGTTCTTGCGCATCGCGCGCACCGATTCGCGTGCGATGACGTTCGAGCCGATGGCCGCCTGGATCGGGATCTCGAACATCTGGCGCGGGATGAGCTGCTTGAGCCGTTCGGTCAGCGCACGGCCCGTCGACTGCGCCCGGTCGCGGTGGACGATCAGCGACAACGCGTCGACCGGCTCGCCGTTGACGAGGATGTCGACCTTGACGAGGTTGGCGGGCCGATAGCCGAGCTCCTCGTAGTCCATCGACGCGTAGCCCTGGCTGCGGCTCTTCATCTGGTCGAAGTAGTCGACGATGAGCTCGGCCAGAGGCATCTCGAAGTGAAGGACGACGCGTGTCGGGTCGAGGTACTCCATCGTCATGAACTCGCCACGCCGATTGGTCGAGAGCTCCATGAGCGAGCCGATGTACTGGCTCGGGGTGACGAGGCTGAGCTTG
Source organism: Chloroflexota bacterium (assembly GCA_045804485.1). Lineage (GTDB taxonomy): Bacteria > Chloroflexota > Limnocylindria > Limnocylindrales > CSP1-4 > SPCO01. The sequence goes on along the minus strand of JBJMNA010000013.1, from coordinate 23,191 downwards.
ACCCAGGGCTCCTCGATCGTCTCGATCTCGCCCGGGTTCGGGAGGAGGGCGGGGTTGTCGACGACGACCTCGCCACGCTGGTTCGTCAGCTGGACGTGGTATTCGACGGACGGCGCCGACGCGATGAGGTCGAGCGAGAACTCGCGCTCGAGGCGCTCCTGGACGATCTCCATGTGCAGCAGCCCGAGGAATCCGCACCGGAACCCGAACCCGAGCGCCACCGAGCTCTCCGGCGTGTAGGTGAAGCTGGCGTCGTTCAGGTGCAGCTTCTCGAGCGCGTCGCGCAGGAGCGGATAGTCCTCACCGCTCACCGGATAGATGCCGGCGAAGACGAGGCTCTTCGCCTCCTGGTAGCCCGGCAGCGGCTCGCGCGCAGGACGAGCGACGGTCGTGACGGTGTCGCCGACCTGAGCGTCGCGGACGCTCTTGAGGCCCGTCGCGATATAGCCGACCTCGCCTGCCACGAGACGGGCGACGGGCACGAGCTGCGGCCGGAAGACACCGAGCTCGAGCGGGTCGGCGACGGCGCCGCTGGCCATCAGCCGGACGGGCTCGCCGTCCTTGAGCGTGCCCGCCGCGAGTCGGACGTAGACGACGACGCCCTTGTACGCGTCGTAGTGGCTGTCGAAGATGAGGCCCTTCAACGGCTCGGCGGGGTCGCCCTTCGGCGGCGGGATCCGGGCGACGATCGCCTCGAGGATCTCCGGGACGCCCGTCCCGTCCTTGGCCGAGGCGAGGATGACCTCCTCGCGCGGGATGGCCAGCACGTTCTCGAGCTCGTCCATGATCGTGTCGGGGTCCGCTGAGGGCAGGTCGATCTTGTTGAGGACCGGGATGAGCGTGAGGTTCTCCCTCAACGCGAGATGGACGTTGGCGAGCGTCTGCGCCTCGATGCCCTGGGTGGCGTCCACGACGAGGATCGCGCCCTCACAGGCCTGGAGCGAGTGGCTGACCTCGTACGCGAAGTCGACATGACCAGGCGTGTCGATGAGGTTGAGGCCATACACGAGGCCGTCGCGCGCCTTGTACTCGAGGCGGACGGCGCGCGCCTTGATCGTGATGCCCTTCTCGCGCTCGAGGTCCATCGAATCGAGGACCTGGCTCGTCATCTGGCGCGCGTCGATGGTGTGCGTCAGCTCGAGCAGCCGGTCGGCCAGCGTCGACTTGCCGTGATCGATGTGCGCGATGATCGAGAAGTTGCGCAAGCGGTCCTGGGGGATGGTCACGACGGGGCAGTGTAGCGGCGGGTGACTCAGCGAGGCCGTTCATCGGTTCGAGCGCGTTCCGCTAGGCTGATGTCTTCACCGTCCCCCGTGTTGGAGTCGCGCGTGGCCTGTCCCGTCTGCCGGAGCGAGAATCCGGTCGGAGCCAAGTTCTGCAAGGACTGCGGGACCCGCCTCATGGCGGCCTGTCCGACGTGCGGCTCGCCGACGCTGCCCGACGCGAAGTTCTGCAGCGAATGCGGGTCGGTCCTCGGTGCCGCCGGGGCCTTGCCGGTCGAGGCACGCACCGCTACCACGCCGTCCCACGAGCCCGTCGCCGAGCGCCGCCACGTCACGGTCCTGTTCGCCGATCTCGTCGGCTTCACGCCGTTCGCCGAAGAGCGCGACGCCGAAGAGGTCCGCGAGGTCCTGACCCGCTACTTCGACCTCGCGCGCGGGATCATCGACTCGTACGGTGGGGTCGTCGAGAAGTTCATCGGTGACGCGGTGATGGCGGTCTGGGGCGCCCCGATCGCGCAGGAGGACGACGCCGGACGCGCGGTCCGCACCGCGCTCGACCTCGTCGAGGCCGTCCGGACGCTCGGTCCGACGATCCAGGCACGCGTCGGCGTCCTGACCGGTGAAGCGGCCGTGACGCTCGGCGCCACGAACCAGGGGATGGTCGCGGGCGACATCGTCAACACGGCCGCGCGCCTCCAGTCGGTCGCTGCGCCCGGGACGGTCCTCGTCGGCGAGGGGACGTACCAGGCGGCGTCACTGTCGATCGCCTTCGAGCCCGCTGGCGACCAGGCGTTGAAGGGCAAGACGAGCCCGGTCCCCGCATGGCGCGCACTCCGCGTGATCGGCGAGCGAGACGGCCGGCGATCCGGCGAGGGCATCGAAGCGCCGTTCGTCGGCCGCGACGACGAGCTTCGGTTGCTGAAGGACCTGTTCCAGGCGACCAGCCGTGAGCGGCGCGCCCGTCTCGTGTCGATCATCGGACCGGCCGGGATCGGCAAGTCGCGGCTGGGGTGGGAGTTCCTGAAGTACGTCGACGGCGTCATCGAGGACGTCTGGTGGCACTCGGGCCGCTCACCCGCGTACGGGACGGGCATCAGCTTCTGGGCGCTCGGCGAGATGGTCCGCGGCCGATGCCACCTCGTCGAGACCGACGACGAGGCGACCTCTCGAGCCAAGATCACTGAAGCGCTCGTCGAGCATATCGTCGACCCTGACGAGCGCCGCTGGATCGAGCGGGCACTGCTCATCCTCCTCGGGTTCGAGTCCGGCATGGCGACCGAAGAGCTGTATGGCGCCTGGCGCACGTTCTTCGAGCGGCTCGCCGATACCGGCCCCGTGATCATGGTCTTCGAGGACTTCCACCACGCCGACACGGGCCTCGTGGACTTCGTCGACCACCTCATGGAATGGTCGCGTTCGGTGCCGATCTTCGTCGTGACGCTCGCGCGGCCGGAGCTCCTCGACAAGCGTCCGGCGTGGGGCGCCGCCAAGCGCAACTTCACCTCCGTCTACCTCGAGCCGCTCACGACCGATGCGATGCGCCAGCTCCTCAAGGGGCTCGTTCCGACGATGCCGGAGTCGGCGCTCGCCTCGATCGTCGGGCGTGCCGACGGCATGCCGCTCTACGCCGTCGAGACCGTCCGGATGCTCGTCGCGCAGGGACGGCTGGGCATCGAAGCCGGCGTCTGCCGGCCCGTCGGCGACCTGACGACCGTCGCCGTCCCGGAGACACTCACCGCGCTGATCGCCTCGCGGCTCGATGCGCTGGCGCCGGTCGAACGGGCGCTCGTCTCCGACGCCTCGGTCCTCGGGCAAAGCTTCACCCAGGCAGGGCTCGCGGCCGTCTCCGGGATCGACGAACCCGAGCTCGAACCGATGCTTCGCCAGCTGGTCCGCCGCGAGCTGCTCACCCAGGACCTCGACCCGCGAAGCGCCGAGCGGGGCCAGTACTCGTTCGTGCAGGCGCTCATCCGGGAGGTCGCGTACAACACGCTCGCCCGCCGCGACCGCAAGACACGCCACCTCGCGGCAGCACGGTTCTTCGAGTCGCTCGGCACGGACGAGCTCGCCGGGGCGCTCGCGAGCCACTATCTTGCGGCCCACGAAAACGCCACTGAGCCTGCCGAAGCCGACGCGCTCGCCCGCCAGGCGCGGATCGCGTTGCGGGCCGCGGCCGACCGTGCCACCGCGCTCGGGTCCTACGAACAGGGTCTCGGCTTCCTTCGTTCGGCGCTGACGGTCGCGACCGAGCCGAGCGAGGAGGCCGACCTCCTTGACCGCGCCGGCCAGGCCGCGACCGAGGCCGCCCTGCTCGACGAGGCGGAGGTGCTGCTCCGTCGCGCGATCGACCTCCGCCGCGCGATGGGCGACACGTCCGGGCTTGCGGGGAGCCTGCGCGCGATCACGCGGACATTGATCGCTTCGTACCGGAGCGAGGAGGCTGTCGCGATCCTCGAGCCCGCGATCGAGGAACTGAAGGGGATCGACGACGAGCCCGCGCTCGTCCGGCTCGCCACCGCGATGATCAGCGCCTATGCGATGCACCAGGACATCGAGCGCGCGCTCGAGTACATCGACCGCTACATCGGCCGAGCCGAGCGGCTCGACCTGATCGAGTCCGTGGTCGAGATGCTCATGCGCCGTGGCATCATCCTCGCGCAGGTCGGCCGGAGCTATGAGGCGAGCGCGCTCACGCGCGGTGCGCTCGAGCTCGCCGAGGGCCACGGTTTCGTCGGCCTCGCGCTGGCGTGCCGCGGCAATCTCGGTTTCTACCTGACGGAGCGAGACCCGGCCCAAGCGTTCGCGTTCGATCGCGAAACGCTGGCGGCGACGCGGAAGCTCGGGATGCGCCAGCGGATGCTGCTGATGCTGGGCAATACGTCCGAGGAAGCGCGGTCGACGGGCGATTGGGACTGGGCGCTCGCGGAGCTCGCGCCGGAGCTCGCCGGTGAGCTCGATCGGCCGGACCGCGCCTGGCTCATGGGCAACGCCCTCATCCTTCGAACGTGGCGTGGTGAGGCGACCGCCGACGACTGGGCCGAGTGGGAGCCACTCATCGAGGGCCATGACGATCCCCAGGCGGCGGCCGACTACGCCGATACCCGTGCCTATCGAGCGCTGATCGAGGGACGCCTCGACGACGCCCGGCGGTTCGCGACGGCCGGCTTCTCGATGGTCGGTGGCCGACCCAGCCGCCGGGCGCTGGCGGCGCGGGCGGCGATCTGGGCCCATGACGTGGTCGGCGCCCGGGACGATCTCGCGGCGATCGATGACACCGGCGTCCATGGTCCGGCCGTCGAGGCGCGCCGTGCGACGATCCGCGGGGGCATCGCCGCCCTGGAGGGCCGCTCCGGCGAGGCGATCGCGCTGTACCGGACGGCACGCGACGGGTTCCGTGAGCTCGGCCTCCCGTGGGAGGAGGCACTCGTCGGTATCGACATGGCGACGGTTCTCGGGCCGAGCGAGCCGGACGTCGTCGCGGCGGCGTCTCGCACTCGGGAGATCCTGACGGGGCTCGGCGCGCGGCCCGTGCTCGAGCTGCTCGAAGCGGCGTTGGCAGCGGCGGCCCCGGGCGAAGCCGCGCTCGCGGCATCGCGTCCGATCGCCACGGCCGACCGGACGGCCGTCTAGCGGGATCGATGGACGACGACCCCGTCACCACGAACCCGGACCTCTACCACGTCGTTCTCGAGAACGACCGGGTTCGCGTCCTCGAGTATCGGGATCGGCCGGGCGATCGGACCACCCCACATCGTCACCCAGACAGCGTGATGATCACGATGAGCGCCTTCCGCCGGAGACTCAGCCAGGGCGACCAGACGACGGATATCGAACTCGACTCGGGTCTCACCCGTTGGCTCCCAGCTCAGGAACACGCCGGCGAGAATATCGGCGCGACCGAGACCCACGTGATCTTCGTCGAGCTTCGGGAAGCCGCGGGCGAGATGGCGGACGCCCACCTGGGACCGTCCGAGGCGTAGCGACCGCGCCAGCGACCCGGTCGCGGGATGGCCTGTGATACCATCCGCCTTCGCGCCCGGGGAACGTCTCGCACCCGGCGCAAAGACCGATCACCACCCACACTCGAGGTTCATCCCTTTGGCCAAGACGCCCCGCACCTGGACGGGCGCTCGTACGCCGTCCGGACTCAAGAGGGTCCGTCAGGCAGAGCGCCGGCGCGAAGTCCTCCAGCCGCGACGCAGCGCCGCGAAGACCTACATCGCCAAGGCCCTCACCGCCGCCGCGGCGCCGGCCGAGTCGACGATCGATCCCGTCGCCGCACTCGCAGAGGCGCTCAGCGCTCTCGATCGTGCGGCGAAGGTCGGCGCGATCCACCCGAACGCTGCCGCTCGACGCAAGTCCCGTCTCACACTGAAGGTCAACGCCGCGCTCGGTGGCGAGCATGTCCAGACCGGTGGCCGCGTCGTCAAGACGACCGGCAAGGCCGCAGCCGCGAAGGCTGCGAAGGCCCGCATCGCCGCAGGCAAGGCCGGCAAGGCAAAGGGCGCGCAGACGGCAGCCGGCAAGGCGCGTGCGGCGCTGAGCAAGACCGCCCGAGCCGAGGCCGCTGCGGCGAAGGCCGCGGCGCAGGCCGAGGCCGCCGAGGCGCCCGCCGCGCGAGCGACCGGAACCAAGGCCGCGACGCCGAAGAAGACGACGACCACGAAGGCCGCCCCGAAGGCCGCCCCGAAGGCGACCGCCAAGCCGGCCGCGAAGCCGAAGAAGGCGAGCCCCAAGGAGTAGTCGGACGGGTCGCGCGTCGCGACCCGCCGCACGCTGACGCCCCGGTTCGCCCGGGGCGTTTCGATTCTCAGGTCGGGGTCGGCGCCTTCGCTTCGGGCAGCGCCGTCACGGGCTTCGGTCGGAAGACCCAGTAGAGTCCCGCACCGCCCGCGCCGCTGATCGTGGTCAGGAGCACGATCGTCACGGCGCTCCCGAACTGCTCGTTCCAGTAGAAGCTCGAGAACGAGGCTGCATCGGTCACGCCGGCGGCTGCCAGATCAGGCCCGCGCCCCGCCTGGACATACCGCTGGTAGACGCAGTCAGCGCCGCTGACGCAACTCGGCGGGATCGCGTTCCCGGCCGCGTCGACCTGGTTGAAGTCGGGGTAGCCGCCGTCGGCGAAGAAGAAGATCGCCTTGATGACGAGCAGCAAGAGGGCCATCGACACGCCCGTCACGAGCGCGGCGAACGTCCCGTTCACGAGGATCCGACTCAGCGGCCCCGCCCGCCGGTTGGAGCGCTGATTGGCGTAGTAACCGATCGTCAGCCCGACCGGGATGACGAGCAGCCAGATCAGCCACTCGATGGGGATGATCAGGGTGAAGCTCGCGACGATGGTGACCGCCGTGCCGATGCCGACGAAGGCGGCCGTCTTCGCACCCCTGTCCACGAACCGGATCACGACGCCGTCTCGACCCTCGTTTCGGGCGCCACCCGCGCCGCGGCCGGGACGCCCGAGAGTGCCGCCCGCCCCGGGTAGCGCGCGCTGTCACCGAGCTCGCCTTCGATCCGCAGCAGCCGGTTGTACTTCGCGACGCGCTCGGACCGGGACGGGGCACCGGACTTGATCTGACCCGTGCCCATCGCGACGACGAGGTCGGCGATGGTCGTGTCCTCGGTCTCCCCCGAACGATGCGACACGACGGCCGACCAACCCGCCGCGCGCGCCATCGAGATCGCCTCGATCGTCTCGGTGAGCGTCCCGATCTGGTTCAACTTGATCAGGACGGAGTTCGCCGCGTCTTCCTCGATGCCGCGCGCGATGCGGTCGGTGTTCGTGACCAGCAGGTCGTCTCCGACGAGCTGGATGGTCCGACCGAGGCGGGCGGTGAGCGCTCGCCAGCCCGTCCAGTCGTCCTCGGCAAGGCCGTCCTCGAGGGACACGATCGGGTACCTGGCGGCCCAGTCCGCCCAGAGGTCCACCAGCTCTTCCGACTCGAGCGTCCGCCCCTCACGCGCGAGCACGTAGCGGGTCGGCGCGCCATCCGCGCCCGAACCCTTCTCGACGAGCTCCGATGTCGCGGGGTCGAGCGCGATCGCGACCTCGTCGCCCGGTCGATAGCCCGCCTTTTCGATCGCGCGAAGGATGATCTCGACCGCGGCCTCGTTCGATGGCAGCGACGGCGCAAAACCGCCTTCGTCGCCCTGGCCCGTCGAGTGGCCCTCGTCATGGAGGATCGATCGCAGCGCCCAGAAGACCTCAGAGCCGGCGCGCAGGGCGTCGGCGTAGGTGTCGACGCCGACCGGCATCACCATGAACTCCTGGAAGTCGGTCGAGTCCTCGGCGTGCTTGCCACCGTTGAGGATGTTGAACATCGGGACGGGCAGCTTCGTCGCGCCGACCCCGCCGAGATAGCGATAGAGCGGCAGGTCATACGAGGCAGCCGCGGCGTGTGCGCACGCGAGCGAGACGCCGAGGATCGCGTTCGCGCCGAGGCGCGACTTGTTCGGCGTCCCGTCGAGCTCAACGAGGAGCGCATCGATGCCGGTCTGATCCGATGCATCGAGGCCGTAGATCGCGGGCCCGATGGTCCCGGTGACGTTGTCGACCGCGCCCGAGACCCCCTTGCCACCGAAACGTCCCTTGTCGCCGTCGCGCAGCTCGACCGCCTCGTGGACCCCGGTCGAGGCACCCGACGGCACGGCGGCGCGACCGACCGACCCATCCGCCAGCACGATGTCGACCTCGACCGTCGGGTTGCCGCGCGAATCGAGGATCTCGCGGGCGTCGACGACGTCGATCAGCGTGTTCATGCAGTGGCCTTCGCCTTCGTCGCCTTCTTGGTCGCGACGGGCTCGGCTGGCCGGTCCAGGAGGACGCTGACGCCCGGCAGTTCTCGGCCCTCGAGGAATTCGAGTGAGGCGCCGCCGCCGGTCGAGATGTGGGTCATCCGGTCGGCGAGACCCTGCTGCGTCACCGCGGCGACCGAATCGCCACCGCCGACGACGACGGTTGCGCCCGCATCGGCGCGATCAGCGAGCAGCCGAGCGACGGCCTTTGTCCCGTGCGCGAACGACGGGATCTCGAAGACCCCGAGCGGTCCGTTCCAGAACACGGTCTGCACGTCGGACAGCGCGTCGACCATCAGGTCCTGGCTGGCCTTGCCAAGATCGACGATGTGCCACGACGCAGGGATCTTCTCGGCCTGGAGCGTCTTGTACTCCGTGCCGCGTGTCACTTCCTTGGCGACGATGACGTCGACGGGCAGGACGACGCGAACGCCATTGTTCGCGGCCGTCGAGAGGATCCGTCGCGCATCGTCCACGCGGTCGGGCTCGGCGAGGCTCTTGCCGATGGCCTTGCCCTGCGCGAGCAGGAAGGTGTTGGCCATCCCCCCACCGAGGATGAGCAGGTCGACTCTGGTCAGAAGATGGTCGATGACCTTGATCTTGTCCGACACCTTGGCGCCGCCGAGGATGGCCGCGAACGGGCGCTCGGGTGCCTCGAGGAGCTTCGAGAGCATCTCGATCTCGCGCTCCATCAGGAGCCCTGCGTACGCGGGAAGGATCTTCGCGATCCCGACCGTCGACGCGTGAGCGCGGTGGGCGGTCCCGAACGCGTCGTTGACGTAGACGTCCGCATAGGCCGCGAGGGCCGCCGCGAACACCGGGTCGTTCTTCTCCTCCTCGACGTGGAAGCGCAGGTTCTCGAGCAGCAGGACCTCGCCGGGGCGGAGCCGCTTGACGGCGTCCTCGGTCCCGACGCCGAGCGCATCGCCGGTCACCGGGACGTTGCGGCGCATCAGCTCGCCGAGCCGCTGGCCGACGGGCCGCAGCCGAAGACCGTCCTGGACCTTGCCGTCCGGCCGCCCGAGGTGGCTCGCGAGGATGACCGAGGCACCCCCCTGGAGCAGCGCCGTGATCGTCGGGATCGCCGCACGGATCCGCGAGTCGTCGGTGACCCGGCCGTCGGCGAGCGGGACGTTGAAATCGACGCGAACGAAGACGCGCTTGCCGGCGACGTCCGCGTCGCGGATGGTGAGCTTGTCCATCAGGGCAGTCGGGTCAGGCAGCGACGGGCATGCGCGCGGCGACGAATGCGATGAGGTCCGCCACCCGGCTGCTGTAGCCCCACTCGTTGTCGTACCACGAGATGACCTTGACCATGGTGCCGCCGAGGACCATCGTCGAGGGCGAGTCGATGATCGAGCTCCGGCTGTCGCCCTTGAAGTCCATCGAGACGAGGGGCTCGTCGGAGACGCCGAGGATCCCCTTCATCGGCCCGGCCGCTGCCGCGCGGAACGCCTCGTTGAGCTCCTCGACCGAGGTCGGGCGGCTGACATCGGCGGTGAAGTCCACGACGCTGACGGTCGGCGTCGGGACGCGGAGGCTGAAGCCGTCGAACTTGCCCTTGAGGTCCGGGATGACGAGCGCGAGCGCCTTGGCCGCGCCGGTCGTCGTCGGGATGATGTTCTGGCCTGCGCTCCGGGCACGACGCGGATCCTTGTGCGCGACGTCGAGGATGTTCTGGTCATTCGTGTAGCTGTGGATCGTGTTCATCAGCCCGCGCTCGATCGTCACGAGATCGTGGACGACCTTCGCCGCGGGCGCGAGGCAGTTCGTCGTGCAACTGGCGTTGCTGATGATGTGGTGGTTCGTCGGCTCGTACCGATCCTCGTTCACGCCGAGCACGATCGTGATGTCCTCGCCCTTCGCCGGGGCGCTGATGATCACCTTCTTCGCCCCAGCCGAGATGTGCGCACTGGCCTTCGCGGCGTCGGTGAAGATGCCGGTGCTCTCGAGGACGATGTCGACGCCGAGGTCGCCCCACGGCAGGTTCGCTGGGTCGCGCTCCGCGAGGATCTTGATCTCGTGGCCGTCGATGATGATCGACGAGTCGCCGGCACGGACGTCGCCCGGATAGGTCCCGTAGGTGGAGTCGCGCTTGAACAGGAGCGCATTCATCTCGGCGTCGACGAGGTCGTTGACCGCGACGACCTCGATGTCGGGCGCACGCTCGATGAGCGCCTTGAGCGACTGGCGACCGATCCGACCGAAGCCGTTGATGCCGACGCGAGTGGCCATGATGCGGGACCTCCTGGACGAGATGCGCGCCGGTTTGGGGCTCCGGCTCGGTACGTGGACGTCAGATCGGACACCGACCAGACGAGCGTCCACGGAAGGTCCGCGGGTCACCCGGATCGAGCGTCGCGGCCATCGTACCAAAGGGGCCGATGCACACCCCCATGTCGGTCAGCCCTGGGTCCCGCGCCGAATGGCCCGAACAAGGAAGAGCCCCCGCCATCGGCGGGGGCTCATGACCTGATCGTCAGGCGTCGGCGGTCAGCCGCCGCCGATCCGGAAGACCTTGCCGCCGCAGACAGGGCACGTGCCCTGGATCGCGGGCTTGCCGTTCTTCATCGTGATCTTCTGGGCGTTCTGGACTTCGACCTTCTTCTTGTCCTTGACGCAATAGGCCTCTGCCATGTGGGCTCCTCCTCAACCTCGTGATGCGTCGCGGGATCCCTTGTCCCGCATCCACTCAGCGCTCCGAATCAGACGCTGTGTCGCCAGAGTGACGGCCGCCAGCGGTCCGTCCGGGCATCGCTCTTTTGTCGATCCATCTCAGCCAGGATGAGCAAGCTCTCCAGCCCGGTCTCGACGCAGGCCGCCTCAGCGGCGTCCTTCTGGTCGGTGACGAACTCGCCGGTCGTCCGATTGGCATACACCGCACAGACGACGCCGGCTCGACACCGTGCGAGGGTCGCGAGCACGAGGAGAGCCGACGCCTCCATCTCGAAGTTCATGACGCGCTGGCGCGCCATCTCCTCCGCGAGGTCAGGGTACCGGATGGGCAACTGGGGGATCGGACGCCCCTGCGCACCGAAGAACCCCGGTGCGGTCGCCGTGATCCCGACGTGATACCGGTGTCCGAGCCGCTCGGCAGCCTCGATGAGCGCCGCGACCGCCTCGTAACTGGCGACAGCGGGGAACCCATCGTGGACGAAGAAGCTCGTGGTCGACTCGAGACGCACCGCCCCGGTGGAGATGGCGAGATCGCCGAGATCCATCTCGGGTTGGAGCGCGCCGCATGACCCGACCCGGATGAATGTCGGTCGGTCCGTGATCGCGAGGATCTCTGCCACGACGATCTCGACGTTGTCCGTGCCGATGCCGGTCGACACGACCGACACCCGCTGGCCTCGAAACTGTCCCGTGACCGAGGCGAACTCACGGTGTCGGTTCTCGAGCTCGATGGATTCGAAGCGCGAGGCGATCCGAGCGGTTCGGTCGGGGTCACCGGGGAGGAGGATGTACTCGGCCAGTTCTCCTGGACCGAGTCCGATGTGGTACTGCCGTTCTCCGGCCGGGATCGCGATCCTGCGATCCGAGGTGGGTTCCACGCGGGGGTCCGCGTTCGGCAAGACCTCTTCCTCGCTCACATGGCTGCTTCGCAGGCGCGAAACTCGGCCGAGGATAGTCCCGCGTTCTCACGAGCGTCAAGCCGAGTGGATCGTGCTTGGCCCACGCTCAGCCGAGCGTGGCACGGCCGGGTCGATGTCGGCGCCGGCCGGGGGTCCTGACGCACCCGCCACCAGGGTCGCCAGCCGGCCGCTGATCCTTGCCGTCAGTCGGCGCCGGGACTGCTCGCGTCGGATGAGCGTCACGGCCACCGACGCAGCGGAGATCGCGACCAGTGTGCCGAGTCCCGCGATCCCCGCATCGAATGGCAGCGAGCCGCCAAGACCGGCGAATCGAGTCGTCCCGGGAAGCCCTGACGGCGCCGCCGAGGAACCCCCGGAGGCGCCAGCGAGCCCAGCGGCGGCGGACCCCGTGCCATCGGTTGGAGCCGCTGCGACCGGGTCGCCCGCCGCGACGATATCGCCCGGGTCGTCCACGACCACCACGGGGCCGCTGGCGGACGCCTCGACGGTTCCGGTCGCGTTGAGCGCGTCGTCCGGTTCGATCAGGGCGAGGCCAGCGAGCGCGTCCCCGCGCAGGACGACGCGACCGACCGCGGTCCCGTCGTCGAGCGTGAATCCATCCTCGCGAAGGTCGACGACGAGCCCGCCGACACGCACCCGGCGTCCGATGACCGCGTCGAGGTCGACGAGGTCGGCGTCCGCGACCGGTTCACCCGACGGCGCACCGGTGGTCGCGGCGCCGGAGGTGGTCGTCGTGGTGCCGCCATCGTGCGCGGCGGTGTCGTCTCCCTCCTTCGCGGATCGGCCGGTGACGCGGACGTCGGTCATCGAGCGCGGCGTGACGGCGAAGCGCTTGTCGGACGCGCTCGGGAACGGTCGGCGCGCGATGCCCACGATGGTCGCCGTCCGGCCGACGACCAACGTCGTGCTCGGGATGCGTGCACCCGGCTGGCCGACGACGGCGACCTGCGTCGCGCCGAGATCGACATCGGCGCGCCACCGATCCCCGAGCTTGTGGACGGCGGACACGCGTCCGGTGACGCTCACCAACCGCCATTCATGCGCCTGCGTGGGCGGCCCGTGCAGGACGAGCGCCGGCGGCACCGTCCCGGCGCCGCTCGTTGTGATCGTGTCGGCGCGCAGCCGCGGCGCTCCGTATGCGATGCCGATCGTGCCCTCTGCGCGGATCCTCGTCCCGATCGTCGGCGCGACGGCGTCCTTCGGGAGCAGCAGCTCGACCGCGCCCGAGGCGTCCTGGACGACGATCCGCCGCCCGGTCGAGTCGAGCAAGGTCGCTTGCGTCGTGACGACGCCCTCGATCGCCACGTCGCGGTCCTTGATGGTGAGTGCTCGTGCGATCGAAACGACGGCCACGCGGCCGCCCGCCGACGGTTTCGGCGAGGCGGATGGCGACCCTGACGGAGCGGGGGTTGCCGTCGTCAGGAGGTCAGCCCTGTCACGGAGCCAGATGCGATACCCGTCCAGCGCCCCAGATCGTGTGGCTCGCTGCCCCGCGATACCGACGACACGGAACGTCGCACCGACCGTCATGGACGCCGCATCGATGCGACTCGAGGCGTCGGCCATGACCTTGACCGGCTCCGCGCCGTCCCGTTCGAGGACGATCGTGATGTCGCCACTCGCGGTCTTCTTCGGCTTGCCCGTCAGGCGACCCGTCGCTGTGACGAGGCGAGCCTCGTCGGCCTCGCTGAGGCCGGACGACGGGACGGCGATCGGCGCGGGCAGGCCGGCGGTGCCGAGCGCACGCACTCCGGCCTTTTCTGGCCGGATCTCGAGCTGGCCATATGGCGCCGACAGTTTGCCCGCGACCTCGATGACCGTCCCGCGCGCGAATGTCGGAACATCGTCGGGCAGGTGGACGACGAGTCCGGCATCGCCCGACGCGATCGCGAGCAACGGCGGCGTGCCGAGCCGTCCCGCTTCGGCCACGACGACGCCCGTCGTGCGCACCCGCGTCCCGATGGGCAACGAGCGGACAACAGACAGCGCGACCACGGTGGGTGAGGGGGACGGCGTGGGCGTCGGCTTTGGCGTAGCGGTCGGGGTGGGAGCAGGGGTCGCTGTCGGGGCTGGTGTCGGAGCCGGGGTGGTTGTTGGGACGGGCGTCGACGTGGCGGTCGCGGTCGGCGTCGGGGTGGCGCTCGGGGCTGGCGTGGGCGTGACGGTCGCGGTCGGCGTCGGCGTCGGGGTGGCGCTCGGGGCGACCTCGAGCTCTCCGCCACGGGTCGCGTGCACGCGGTAGCCGGCTGCCCCGGTGCCCGAACTGTCACGCTGACCGAGCGGGCCCGCGACGATCACTTGCGATCCCGTGGCGAGGGTCATGCCGGCAGCAGCGTCGGGACCGATGACCGCCCGCACTGGTCCGGAGCCGTCGTCGACCGTGACGCCGAGCCCATCCGCGAGAAGGTCGGGCGATGCCGTCACGGCGCCGGTGATCCGGATCCTCGTCCCCTCGAACGCTTCGTTCGCCGACCCGGTCGGGACGTCGATCGGCTCAGGCATCGCGCCCTGCGAGCCCGCGACGATCGCCGATTCGGAGACGCGGAGGATCCGAAGCGAGAACCGGTCGTCGACGGTGCCGGTGGCGCGAACGGACAGTCCCGCGGGCCAATCGCCCACGACCGCGGCATCGAGATAGATGCCGATCCCGCCGGTGGCGTCCTGGACGAAACCTGTCCGACCGCTCTCGAGCGCGCCGAGCTGCGTCGTCAGGATCCCGTCGATGGTCACGGTCGCGCCGTCGCTCGAGGCGCGCGCGTCGGCGAACGACGTCACGGGAACCGGGATCGGACTGGGAGCCGGTGTCGGGATCGGTGTCGGCGTGGGCGTGGGCGTCGGCGTGGCCGTCGAGCTTGGGACAGGGGTCGGTGTCGGCGTCGGAGTGGCGGTCGGTGCCGGAGTGGGAGACGGAGTGGGAGACGGAGTGGGAGCGACCGTCGCTGTTGGCGTGGGCGTCGGCACCGGCGTGGCCGTCGGTCCCGGTGTCGGCGTGGGCGTCGGCGTCGGGAGAGCCGTCGGCGTCGCGGTCGGGGTCGGAGTGGCCGTCGCGGTCGGCGTCGGCGTCGCCGAGGGCCCGGGTGCCGGAACAGCCGCGGCAGAAAGGCCCTGCGGCGTCGGGGCGGCCTGGAGGAACCAATCCACGCTGTTCTGGTTGGTGTCGGTCCCGTTCCCGAGCGACCCGCCTGGAGCGCGCTCGAGGCTCGAACCGGCTGGCGGCGCAGTCGCCGGGACGCCCTCGACGAAACCATTCGTCGCGTCACCCCAGCCGATGGAGTCGATGGCGGCACCGCCAACGATACGGAGTGCGACGGCTCCGCCCGTTGCGGCGAAGCCGCTCGAATATGTGGCGTCCGCAGCAGCCGCGAAGACGCCGGCCGCGTTGGCGAGGAGAAAACGCTTCCCTGGATCGAGCACGAGCGAGGTCGACCACGTCCCCTTCCGAGTCACCGTCGAACCGGACGACGTCGCATAGACGACCTCGAGCCCGAGCAGATCGACCGGCGCCGTGCCCTGATTGGCGATCTCGACGAACTCATCGGAGGCCGACGCCCCACCGGTCTGTAGCTCTGACACGAGCAGAGTCGAGGGCGGCCACGCGACCGCGCCCGCGCGGACGCTCGCACCTCCCCAGGCTCCCGCGAGCGCGACGAGAACGACGACGATGAGCGCGGTCGATCCCGCGCGCCGGGCACGAGCCATCTGTGACCTCCCGGCGGGGCAGCGGGGAAGGACGTGACGGCGGGAGGCTGTTGTAGCACGCCCGGCTTCACTGGCACTTATCCGGCGGTCCGGGCCGAGCCGGGGTTTCGACTACGATGCGCAGCACCATCCCCGACCGCCACCGCAGGAGACACCGTGGCCCGCGCCAAGAGGACCGAACGCGCCGCCGCGCGCCGCCGCTACCGAGCCGCCAACACGACCCAGCCGATCGACGACGACGGCGCCGGCGAGCTCGAGCCCGCCATGACCGCCCCCGGGACGTCAACCATCGGCGCGGCGAAGGCCCGCCCGTCGGGATCGCCGACGGCCAAGACGGCGCCTCCGCCCTCGACGGGCAGGGTCGGGTTCGCCGACGCGTTCCGGATGTCGTTCCGGCCGATCAACGTCCGCCAGGACCTCGCGGCAGTGCCGTGGATCGCGACGCATACCCACGCCCTCTGGATCCCCGTGGCGATCACCGTCGCGAGCACGATCTTCATCGTCGCGTCGAGTGGGCAGGGGACGATCAGCCAGTTCATGTTCGCGTACTTCATCCAGACTCCGGCGATCGGCAGCGTGTTCATCGCCGGGTTCCTCGCGCCGCGGGCATCGTGGTTGCTCGGTGTCATCGTCGGATTGGTATCGGCGATCTGCTATTCGATCCTCGTCATCGTCTTCCCGACATCGATCTACGTCGCCGCACCGCCGACGGCCGAGGTGGCGCGCGACGTGGCGATCTCGGCGCTCGTGCTGTCGCCGGTCATCGGCGCGTTCTTCGCCGCGGGCGCCGCGTGGTACCGGCGCTTCCTCGCGCTCTCGAGCCCGAACCGCGGCAACAAGAAGCCGTCCCAGGCACCCAAGGCCAAGCCGGGCGACGGCCGGACGCGAACCGGCAGTTCCCAGAAGGCCAGCGCCAAGCGCTGAGGACTACCCGAGCCGTCTCATCCCGGCCTGCCCTAGCTGGCGGACACCGGCCGGCTGAGTGGGACCACCGGCCTCGGCGGCCACCTCGGGGAGTGCCCGGACCTCTCTCGCCACGACGTTGACGACGTCGGCTTCGCGCTGGAGATCCCCGTCGACCAACAGCAGCGCGTGCCGCCGGACCACCGACCGCAGCCTCGCCCACGTGTCCGGCCAGAGGGTCACGTTGACCATCCCTGTCTCGTCCTCGAGCGCGAGGAAGACCGTGCCCTTCGCCGTCATCGGGTGCTGACGGGTGACCACGAGCCCGCCGATCCGGACGCGGCCCGGCCGCCGTTCGGACAGGGCCGCATTGGTCACCGCGCCGAGCCGTTCCAGGGCCGGCCGGAACAAGGTCACGACCTGGCGCCGGGCATCGAGTCCGATGACCGCGTAGGAATCGCCCAGACGCTCCGACTCGGTGATGGCGGGCAGCGACGGTGCCTCCGTCGCCGGCAGTCGCAGGTCCATCGGCCGTCCCGCTGCCGCACCGCGCTTCCCGGCCGCCCGGCCGAGGCCACGCAAGGCACGTCCGTCCACGCGACCGCGTGATGCGCCCGCGACCTCGCGAAGCTGCCACAGGAGCTCGCGCCGCGGTCGACCGAGCGAATCCAGCGCACCCGTCCGGATGAGCCGCTCGAGGACCTCTTCGGGCAACCCGGTCCGCTCCACGACGTCAACGAGCGACCGGTATGGACCGCCCGCCAGCTCGGCGTCGAGCAGCGCCTCGTGCTGCTCGCCGATCCCTTTCACGAGACCAAGCCCGAGACGGACGCCCCAACCCGCGGTCACCTCAGGGGTCCAGCGGTCGCGGGACTCGGACGACGGCACGACGCAGGCCGGTGACCGGATCGGCTCGGGACGCGCGGTGATGCCGGCACCGTCGGGCAGCGGCTCCCCCGGCCGCCCGACCCACTCGGTCGTGGTCTTGTAGGAGGACGCGTTGATGTCCACCGGCAGGACAGACACGCCATGGCGCTTCGCGTCGTTGACGAGGACCTCGACCGGGTAGAAGCCCATCGGTTGCGCGTTGATGAGCCCGACGAGGAACTGGGCCGGGTAGAAGAGCTTCAGGAAGGCCGATTCGTACGCCGTCCTCGCGAACGCCGCCGCGTGCGACTTCGCGAACCCGAATGACGCGAAGGCGGCGACCTGCCGGAACAGCTCCTCGGCGATCTCCTCGGTCATCCCGGGCTGCTGCATGCAGCCGTCATGGAACTGCCGGTGGAGCTTCTCCATCTCGCGGCTCGAACGCCACGTCCCCATGGCACGTCGGAAGCCGTCCGACTCCGCCGGCGTGAACCCCGCGACCTCGATCGCGATGCGCATGACCTGCTCCTGGTAGAGGATCACGCCCATCGAATCCTTGAGCACGGGCTCGAGTGACGGATGGAGGTACGTCACCTCCTCCAGCCCCTGCTTGCGCCGCAGGAACGGGTGGACCGCGTTGCCCTGGATCGGCCCGGGCCGGATGATCGCGACCTCGACCACGAGGTCGTCGAGGCTCTTCGGCCGCGACTTCGGGAGGGTCTGCATCTGAGCACGGCTCTCGACCTGGAAGACACCGACGGTGTCGGCCGCCTGGAGCATCTCGAAGACCTCGGGGACATCCTCGGGCATCCGGTCGAGGTCGAGACAGACCGCGCAATCGTGCTCGATGAGCTGGAGCGTCTCGTCCATCGCGGCCAGCATCCCGAGACCGAGCAGGTCGAGCTTGATGAGCTTCAGCGTCTCGACGTCGCGCTTGTCGAACTGGACGACGACCCGGTCGACCATCGTCGCCCGCTCGATCGGCGCGATGTCGATGAGCGGCGCCGCCGTGACGAGCATGCCCCCCGAATGGATCGACAGATGGCGCGGGAAACCATCGATCCGGGCGCAGAACTCGAGCCAGCGCTCCCAGTCCGACATGCCGACGGTCGAGCCGCCGCGAGGTTGCGCTGGCGGCTCGGGTTCGATCCGCGCGACGGATGAGTGCGCCGCGGACGACTGCGCCGGCGGGTCCCACCGCGACGGGCGCCCGAGCTTGTCGGCGGCGCGGTCTGTGCCACGCGGCGGCGGCTCGAGCTGGCCGCTTTCAGGGTCGACCCGGCGGCCGTCCACGAGAGCCGGCGCGACGAGCCGATCCGCATCCGCGCCGTACCCGGTCCCTCGCCCGGCGCGCAGCCACGCGACGCTCGCGGGCGTGTCGCCAGGCCCACCCTCGTCGTCGTGGCGACCACCCGGCCGGATCGACGGCGGCGAGTCAGGCGCGCCCTCCCAGCTCCCGGAATCGGAGCCTTCCCGCAGCCACGCGAACGGTCGCGGCGCGTTGGGGTCGGCCGGTTTCGGTGGCTGGCGCCACGGCGGCACCTTGCCGACCAGCGGGACCCGCGTGTTCAGCTGGCCCATCCCGTCGACGAGGCCGAGCGCCTCGGCAGCCTCCGCGGCCGCAGCCTCGGCCGGCAGTCCCTCGCCGGGATGCCGGAAGAACTCGGCGAAGCCACCGTCGGCCTCCAGGTCGCGCCGGACCATGACCGAGTCGTACGTCTCGAGCGCCTTGGCCACGCGATCGACCAACGGTCGCGGGAACCCGAGCGCGTACCCGACCTCGCGCACGGCCGACCTCGCCCGGTAGGTGACGAGGTTGCAGACCATACCGGTGTGGTCGGGCCCGTAGCGGTCGTAGACGTACTGGATGACCTCCTCCCGCCGCTCGGACGAGAAGTCGATGTCGACGTCCGGGTAGGTCGTCCGGCCCGGATTGATGAACCGCTCGAACAGGAGGTTGTGGACGATCGGCTCGACCCGGCTGATCCCGAGCGTGTACGACACGATCGAGCTCGTCGCGCTCCCCCGCCCCTGCGCGGGGATCCCCTTCTCCTTGGCGAATCGCATGAGGTCCCAGCAGATGAGGAAGAACTCGGCGAGGCCGGCCTTCTCGATGACCTCGAGCTCGTGCGCGAGCCGCTTGACGACGGCCGACGTCACCGGGTGGTAGCGCTTCCGGGCGCCCGCCCAGCACAGCTCGGACAGGTACGAGAACGGCGTCTCGTGGTCGGGCACCGGGAAGCCCGGGAAGCGGTACTGCTCGAACCCGAGATCGACCGAGCACGACGCCGCGAGCTCGACCGCCGTCGACATCCCCGCTGCCCACGACCGAGCGGCTGCGCCCCCGAGCGACGCCCCGAGCGCCGTCATGTCAGCACCGGCTTTCACCGATGACTCCGTGTCAGGCCGGCGCAGATCGCCGAGCGTGTCGAGCGACCGGCCGTGTTTGATGGCGGTCAGCACGTCGGCCAGCTCTCGGTCCGGCGGCGCAGCGTAGTGGACGTCGTTGGTGACGACGACCGGCAGTCCGACCGCCTCCGCGAGCGTGGCCGCCTCGCTGACGAGCCAATCGTCGTCTGGCAGGAGGTGGTGGGACAGCTCGATGAAGAAGCCGCTCGTCGCGGTGCCATCGCCACGCCCGAACAAGGTCGCGTAGCGTTCAGCCACAGCGCGGGCGCCCGTCCGGTCGCCCGTCCGGAGGCGACGCGCGATCTCCCCGTCACGGCAGCCCGACAGGGCGACGAGGCCCTCGGTGTGTTCGGCGAGGAGCGCCTGGCTGAACCGCGGGACAGCCTTCGTGCCGGCCATGTTCGCCCGTGACACGAGCCGACACAGGCTCCGCCAGCCGACCTGCGACCGGGCGAGCAGGACGAGATGCGGCCCCCGGACGCGCTCGCCGATGCCGCGCAGGTCCTCTTTCACCGGGTCACGGTGTCCGGGCAGGCGGGCACGAGTCGGGCGGGGCCGGCGCGGGAGACCCTCGGTCGGATCCGGAAGCGCGTGGGCCGCCGAGTCGGCCGGCCGGCGTCCCGGCCGCCGGGGGCGACGCGGCGGGACGACGATCCGCTCAGGGTCTGCGACGGCCGGGTCGAGGAGCTCGATCTCGACACCGACGACCGGGTGGAGCCCGACGGCCTCCGCGGCGGTGACGAAGCGGACGGCGCCGTAGAGGCCGTTGTGATCGGTGACCGCCAACCCGCTCAGCCCGAGCGCGACGGCCCGCTCGACGAGCTCGTCCGGTGCAGACGCTCCATCGAGGAACGAGAAGTTGGTGTGACAGTGGAGTTCGGCGTATGGGGTCGGTGCCACGGGTCGCTCCGGTGGGGGCCGGCTGACTGGGGGCCTGTCAGTATAGAACGGATGTTCTAGAACGACCAGTAGGGTCCTGCCGATCGCCCGGACGAAAATCCCCCACCAGACTCCTCCGAACCATGAAACACAAACCTGTGCCTCGGCGTCTCACCGCCATGAACGCACCGATGCGCCATATCGCCTTCTCCGCCGTTCGCGTCGGGTCGATGGTCGCCCTCGCGATGCTGCTCATCCTCGGACTCTTGCCGGCGGTCCTGTCGGTCCAGGCCGCGACCCCGTAGCGAATACATGACGTCTCGGCGCCTGGGGGCTCGGGACGACCCGGCGGCACTCGACTGCGACGGTCGAGTCGCCGACCAGCCGAACGAGTCGGTGAGCGACTCGAACGGCCAGCAGGACCCCGCCACTTGGGGGTGGCGGGGTCCTGTCATGTCCGGCGGTAGGATGCCCGCATGAGCATCGCCCGCCTCCTCGCTTCGATCGTGATCGCTCTCGTTCTCGCCGGGTGTGGATCGAGTGGCGCATCGACGTCGTCACCGGCGGCGGCCGCCTCGGCCCAGAGCACCGCGGCGGCGACTCCCGCGCGGAGCAACGGACCGAAGCCGAGCCAGACGGACACCGATTGGGGTCGCATCTGGGATGAGCTGCCCGCGAGCTTTCCGAGGATCCCGGCCGCGACGCCGGAGGAGCAAGCGTCCGGTGGCGCGACTTCCGGTGTGCTCGTCGTCGAAGGGGTCGACGCAAAGGGCGCCGCGACGGCGCTTCAGACCGCCCTCCAGAAGGCCGGATACACGACCGTTGGATCGCTCGACCCGCTCGAGGACGGGAGCGTCGTGCTCGACATGACGGGTCCGCCCGCCGGCTGCATGGTCCAGGCGACCGCGACGCCGACTGGTGCCGTGACGACGGTCCGGATCCTCTACGGAGCCGAATGTCCGTTCGATTGACGGCCACCACCGGCCGGGGACGATCACGCTACGGACGCGCAACGCGGACCATTGTCCAGGCGTCTATGCTGCAGCTACCGGGACTGTCCGGGGGCGAAGCACCTGGGGGAGGCGCATCGTGCAGTCCGCTCATCCGAGGGATCTCGGGGCTCTGGCGCTCGTGGTCGGGCTCTTCGTGATCCTGTTCATCGTCACCGTCATGCTCGGGTCGCCTGCCCGCTGACCCCGTCGATGATGGCCCTGACGCCGAACGCATAGGCCGCGTCGAGGTCGCCACCGAGCCGGAACGCTCCCGACAGCTCCATCGAGACGAAGCCGTGCGCCCACGCCACGAACGTCCGCGCGCCCTCGAGACCCGATCCCTCGCCGGCCAGCCGAGTGACCGCGCGGACGATCGGCTCGCCGAGCGCGGCGAGAATCGCTGGATCGGGGCTCGAGCCGGATGGCAGGCCGCTGAACAGCAGCCGGTAGCCGTTGGGGTTCGCCTGGACGAAGGTGCGGTAGGCAGTCGCCGTGGCCGCCAGGTCCGCGGCCGGGTCCTCTGTGGCGTCCGCGCCGGCGATGGCTCGGCGCAAGTCATCCACGACCCCGTCCGCCACGGCCCGCAGCAGTGCCTCACGGTCCGGGACGCGCTTGTAGAGCGACGGGCCTTTGACGCCGACGGCCTCGGCGACCCGTGCCATCGTCAAGGCCGACACGCCGTCGGTCTCCAGGATCCGGCGGGCGGCGGCGACGATCGCGTCATTCGAGGTTCGCGACGGGGCAGGGCTCACACGGACAGTCTAGGCTATTGACATTAGCCGTCAAGGCTATAACGTGTAGCCATACCGACCGCTGGTCGGGTCACCGATGATCGGAGACGGGCGATGACGGCGTCGACACTCGAAGCGAGCGAACGGATCAGCGCGGTCGATCCATCCGTTCGCGGCTGGCTACGATTCGAGGGCGCCGCCGCGTTCATCTCAGGTGTCGCGCTGTTCGGCTGGCTCGGCGGGCCGTGGTTGCTCGTGATCCCGCTGCTGCTCGTGCCCGACGTGTCGATGGTCGGCTATCTGCGCAGTCCGGGACTTGGGGCGCTGACCTACAACGCGGTCCACACCTGGGCGCCCGGGCTCCTGCTGCTGACAGCCGGGCTCGTCGCGGACGCGAACGTGCTGGCCATCGCCGGCGCGATCCTCATCGCCCACGTCGGGATGGACCGTGCCGCGGGCTACGGTCTGAAGCTCCCGACGGCCTTCGCTGACACGCATCTCGGCCGGATCGGCAAGAGTCGCGCTCAGTCGTAGAGTCGCTCCAGGTGCCATGTTTCGGCGACGCGGTCCAAGTAGATGAGCGCCAGCCACCGCTCTCCCACGACTTTGAAGTAGTCGCGGGCGATCGGTCCGCGCCACCACGCCTCCTCCACCCGCCAGCGGTTGCAGACCTCGACCGCCTCGCGCCGGCCGTTCCAGGCGATGGCCACGATCGAGCCCGCCGCGTCGATCTCGACGTCGATGGCGGGATGACCGCGGAGGAGGCGCGTCACGGCGCCACTCCCCGGTCGCCCGAGATGACCGGTCGCCACGTCCAGCGCGTCTCGGGGAGCCGCGCCTCGGGGTCCGCGATCTCGACCCGACGGACCCGATCCTCTCCGAACGTCAGGGCGAGTCGGGCGAGCTGCCATTCGAGCCGTGCTCCGCGCGCCGCCTGGGGCGTGAACAGCGGGAGCTGCTGACCGGCCGCGGGAGCCGTGCCATCGAGTTCGAGCACGAGCCGCGCCACCGCAGCGGGCGGCGGGGTGCGCTCCAGCCGGGCGAACAGGAGACGCTCGATCGCCTCTGCCTCGGCGGTCGGTTCCGGGAAGCGCTGCTCG
>JBJMNA010000012.1:0-5613 GCA_045804485.1 Chloroflexota bacterium | reverse complement strand
GCTTGCCCGACACGACCCGTGCCCCCGGTCCTAGCGACCGGGAACGATCATGCCGGGCATCGAAAGTAGAAGTGCGTCTTCATGTGCGTTCCCGGACGGTACCGAGTGCATTCGGCCGTGTCAACGTCACCCGATCAGGCTCCGGCGCGCCCGCCGGCAGCGAGCGCGCGCGAGATGATCGCTTCCACGACCTCTCCCTTCGCGTCGGCGTAGTCCTGGACATAGGTCCAATCCTGTGCGGCGAGCTCTCGCTTGGTCCGCAGGTACAGCTCGCGCTCCTCCTCGTGCGCGCGCAGCCAGTCCCGGAAGGTGAGCATCCGCTCGATCTCGGGTGACGCGGCGCTGAACACGTGCAGGTTGATGTCCGTGTCGGGGCCCTTGAAGAGGCGATGCTCGTGCCACTCGGGCTCGCGGATCCGCAGGACGTAGCCGGCGGCGACCAACGACGGTAGGTAGCGCGGCTCGTCCGCAGAGTCCCGGACGGCGAGGACCATGTCGACGATCGGCTTCGCCGGAAGCCCCGGGATCGAGGTCGACCCGACGTGCTCGAGGACGATCGCCCGACCGCCGAGCGCACGACGGACGCGAGCGGCCTCGACCTCATAGAGGATCGGCCACGCACGGTCATAGTCGGCAAGGACGATCGGGCCGTCCACCCGCCGCCGAGCACCGACCGTCACGGCCGTCATGTAGGCGTCCCGCTCATCCGTCACGCGACCATCGTGCTCCGTCTCGACCGGGGACCGCCGGGGTGGTCCGGCGGGGTCGCCATGATAGGATTCCGGCCGCTGTCCGCGACGGAGAGGTCGCATAGAGGTCTAGTGCAGCGGTTTGCTAAACCGCCATGTGGGGTAACCTGCATCGAGGGTTCGAATCCCTCCCTCTCCGCCAGCCTTCGTTGGCAGCGCGTGCGCCCGTAGCTCAGTGGATAGAGCGTTAGGTTGCGGACCTAAAGGTCGTGAGTTCGAGTCTCGCCGGGCGCGCCACAACCGTCACCATTTTCGTCGTTCGCGCGTACGACGCCTCCTAGACGGACTCCGCCGCCACCCCGTCGGTGTCGCGCTCCTGCGCGGCTGTGTCACGCTCGCGGCTCCGCTGCGTGCGTTCGGTATCGCGACGAACGCGATCCTGCTCGGCCTTCTGCTTCTTCGCCTGGCTTTCCTCGGCCCTGGCCCGTTCGGCGTCGTCGACCTGCGAGCGGAGCTCCTCGACGATCGGGGCGCTGACGCCGGGGCGCGAGGCGACCTCGAGTGCGGCGGCGCCCGGCTTCTCGGCGCGCATCTCGTCGCGGCCGAAGGTGACCTCGCCCTTGTAGACGGAGTCAAGGAGGCTGTCGAGCGTTCCGGCGTCGTGAGCGCGTTGCACCGCGGCGTGGGTGATGAGGTCGCCCAGGTCGAGGATCACGGTGTCCTCGAGATCCAGGATGACCTTGGTGACCGGCCGCCCGACGGCGTCCTCGATCTGGCTGAGGCGACGCTTTGTCTGCTCCTCGCCGACCCGCTGTCCGGTCGCGTCGGTCATCTCGCCGAGCTTGCGCGTGAACTGGTCCCAAAGGCTGCCCGCGCTGTCGCCGATGTTGCCGACGTTGTCCTTGGCACCGGCCGCAGCGAGGCCGGCTTCGCCCATCCCGACTGCGGTCGTCAGATCGGACAGCTTGCCGGCTGAGCGCGCGCGCTCGACGTCGTCCAGCGTCACCCTCCGACCGGCGGGGACGAGGACCGACCCCGAATCCTCATCGACGTCGCGGCCGGTCCGCTTCCCGACGAGCGATTCCTCTGGCTTGGCCTCGGCCATCGAGCCGCGTGCCCCGCCCGCGGCGTCGCCGACCTTGCCCTTGACGGTCGTTGCGCCATCTCGTGCCGTGTCGCTGGCATCCGCGAGTGCGCCGCTGATCCCGCCGCGCTGCTGCTCGAGGAGGTCGGCCGTTTCTGGGTGGACATAGACGACATCCGGGCCGGCACGGACCAGCTCCTCGATCGGGACGAAGCGGGCACCTTGCGCGGCGTCTGCGAGCATCCCGCCCGACAGCTCGAAGCCCATGACCCGTCCGCTCGTCTCCTCGAAGTAAACGTCACTCACCTTGCCCTGGTCGTCGCCGGTCTCGGTGTAGACCTTGGTGCCGAGGAGCGAGGTCTTCCTTTCGAGCACGGGTTGGATCGCGGCCGATTCGTTCGCAGGGATGACGCTTTCCCGATTGCGGACGACGACGGCATCTCGGCCGAAGCCCGTGACCTGGTCGATCGGCACGACGAGCGAGCTCGAGAAGATGCCGCCCTCCTCGGCGATGAGCCCGACCACCGTGTCGTTGCCTGTCCCGAGGATGAGGTCCTTGACCTCGTAGAGTCGCGTCGCGTCCTCGAGGCTCAGGATCGGCTTGCCGATGACGCTCTTGCCTTTGCGCATCCCCGTCTCCTACCGAGTCGACGTGAAGAAGATCAGATACGCCACCACCACCAGGATGACGATCAGCGCGACGATCGCGATCAGGCGACCATTCCCGGACGTCCCTTGGAGCCTCATGTCGACCTCACACTGTCGATGGCGATCTGCCGCATGGGCTGCGACGTCACGAGTCTGAGAGGCACGGGGTGACACGAGACGGTCCGGACGTGTGCGTCGCCTTGCAAGGCCGTTTCGCTAGGTCGCCTTCGCCGGGACCGGGCGCCGATATCCGTCCTTGAAGTCGTCCCACGACGCCCGGGCCAGGAGCCGCACCGTGTCGTCGTCGACGAGCGCCGGCTTCGTGAGGTTGACGCAGCTGCGCCCGATCTTCATGCCAGGGAACCGCTCGGGCATCGACTCGACGAGGTAGTGGCCGTCGGCCATCCCCGCCATCGCGTACAGCGCGACGCACGCCTTCCGGTTCGCGATCCCGATCGAGAACCAGCGGCCGGCGGGGCCTTTGCTGGTCGAGTACTCGTACGAGCCGTAGCCGATGACCGTCCCGCCGTACTCCCAGACACCGACGTCGATCCCTGGCAACGCGTCGAGGATGACCTCGTGGAGATGCCGCATCGTCGAGCGACGCGGCTCCTCGAGCGCCTCCATGATGGCCTCGGCCGCGGCCCGCCCGTCCTCGCTCATCACGATCCCCCTGTCGTTCGTGTCCTGGGAGGAGCCTAGCCGGACGGCCCCGCGTCGAAGGCGCAGACGCGCGCAGCGGCCGATCCCGGGAGATCCAGCCGTACCCGCCACGGGGTGTCGCCCGCCAGGTTCGGGACCCGGATCGACGACGCGCCGTCGCTTGACGCGGGGAGCTCCTTCGCGCTGCTCACGGCAGGTGGCCGTGCTCGCCCGAGGGATGCGGTCGCGCCAGGCGCCGCTCCCTGGACGACGAGCTGCCCGCCGTCCGGCACGGACACGGTGAGCCAACCCCCAGGTGCGGTCGGCGTCACGGACAGACAGGAGTCGACCGCGTCGGTCGTCATTCCAGAGGAATCGAGGACCGGCGGTGCTCCCGACGGCCGGTCGGGCGGGGTCGCGCCGGGCGTGACGGTAAAAGACCCTTGCGCGAGGGCGATGAGCGCACGCTCGAGTTGGGCCTTGCCGGGTCGGATGACGTTCGACGCCACGAGCGTGTCGCGGAGTGGCGAGCCGTACCGCTCCAGGAGCGCGGCGACCCGATCCGGGCTCGGCCACCCGATCGGCATGGACGGGTCCGGCCACGACACGCCCGGGTTCTCCCCGATCACGGTGATGTACGCGCGCGTGAGCGCGGCGTCCCGGGTGAAGATCGTGCGCCCGGCCGCCAGGTCGAGGACGTTCGCCCCGAGCGACAGGACGGCGAGCGCGATGAGCGCCGCGACCCCGACCCGCGGCGACCGCCGCCCGGTCGCCACCGAGGCGATGAGGTCGGCGGCGGCTGGGATGAGCAGGAATGCGGCGACATAGACGTACCGGCTCCGGGTCGCGAAATCGCTGGGCAGGTCGGCTCGGGTCAAGCCGATCACGATGTACATGGCCGTCGCGGCGACGACCCCACCGAGCGCCAGCGGCGCGACGAGGCGGCCGAAGGCCTGGCGGACGAGGACGATGACGACCAGCACGAGCGCAGCCGCGCCGCCGATCCAGGCAAGCGTCGGGATGCGGCCGGCAAGGTCGAACCCGGCGATGCGTCCGACCGCGTAGGTCAGGCCGCGCGCGAGGAATCGGACGACCGCTCCAGGCGAAGCGAACCCGCCGCTCGACCCGTGACGCCCGAACGCGAGGTACCACGCGACGAACACGACGCCCGGCACGAGGACCCAGACCGAGCGGCGGCGGAACCGCGGCTCGATGAAGAGACGGACCCCGGCCGCGACCACGAAGAAGATGCCCATTCCCGACGATGCGAGCCCCGCGATCAGCAGCGCCACCCCGGCGATCGCTGTCCACGGGCGCTCGTCAGTCTCGAGCGCGACGAGGCCCCACGTCCCAGCCGCGACGGACGCCACGAAGCCGATCTGGAACGCCCAGAGGATGTCCTCGAACCCACTCCCGAGGACCAGGAGCGGGAGCACGGCAAGCAACGCCGCCCAGCCGGGCAGCCGGCGGATGAGCAGGACGAACGCTCCTCCTGCCGCGGCGATGTGCAAGAGCTCGAGCACCGCCATGTACGGCAGGTAGGAGTGCAGTCCGACGACCGACAGGACGCCCCGATACAGGATCAGCGGGATGGTGGACCAGTGCTCGTTGTGCGGCTCGAGATACGAAGCCAGACCGGACGGGTCGCCCCCGATGAATGCCCACTCGTCCTGCCAGAACGTGAGGTGCCTCGACAGGAACAGGAGGCCGGCGAAGGTCGCGGCCGCCAGTGCGAGCCACACGATCGCGGCGCGCGACCGGCTGAGACCTGTCGGGATCGGACCCACCTTCACCTCGCGGACATCGATGTTGCCGAGAGCAGCGACTAGGCTACTCGACGCGCCCGGACCGACCGTCCGGCTCCACGCACCCTGCTAGGCTTGCCGCCGTGCACGGGTGGCGGAGGCTGCGCCCCGGCACTCGCAGGTGAGGGGTCGCCACGTGTCGTCCACACGAATGGGTCTGCGCCGCATCGCGGCCGCGACCGTCGCGGTCGTGCTGCTGGCGAGTGTCGTGGTCGTCCCGATCGCGGCGGCCACCACGACGGTGTCCGGGTCGGTGACCTACGCGAACGCGGTCGCGCCGAGCCCTGGTGCCGTCGCCATCGTCACGATCATCGACACGACAGCCGCCGCGGACGCGGGTGTCATCGTCGGGCAGCAGGTCATCGACGCACCTGCGGCGTTGCCCGTCGACTTCTCGGTCCTGGTCGACGCTGCGACCATCGACCCGACGCACGCGTACGCCTTGTTCGCGTCGCTGATCGATGGCGCCTCCACGTGGCAGAACGCCGTGGGCGAGCCGGTCATCACCGGCGGCCCCACGAAGGGGATCGACCTGACGCTGACCGCAGTCCCGAAGGCCCCCGCCGTGATCCAGGGGACGATCGCCCCGCCTGGCGGGACCACCGTCACCGCCTCGGCGACACTCATCGCGACACTCATCAAGGTCGAGACAGGAACCGTGGTGTCTCGCGTCGTCCGACCTGTCACCAGCGCGACCGACCTCGGGTTCTCGCTCGGCTACGACCCGTCTCTGATCGACCCCGCT
>JBJMNA010000011.1:0-9108 GCA_045804485.1 Chloroflexota bacterium | reverse complement strand
GACGGCAGCGACGACCGCCTCGACGATCGTCTCGAGCTCGGCGAGCCGCCCGACGCCCGTCTGGCCCGACGCCAGCAGGCCCGCGGCGGGCTCCACGACCCCGTACCCGAACGACCGGACGCGAGCGACGTTGGCGACGGTCGCGGGATGACTCCACATGTCACCGTCCATCGCCGGGGCGACGACGACGGGTGCGGCCGTCGCAAGACACGTCGCCGTGACGACATCGCCTGACAGGCCTGCGGCCATCGCCGCGAGCCAATGCGCGGTCGCCGGAGCGACGACGACCGCGTCCGCCGTGTCGGCGAGGACGATGTGGCCGATCCGGCCGTCGGGGAGCAGGTCCAGGACATCGGTCTCGACTGGATGGCGGGACAAGGCCTCGAACGTGAGCGGGGCGACGAAACGTGCGCCGGAAGCCGTCAGCATCACCGAGACGTCGGCACCTTCGGCGGTGAGAAGCCGGACCAGTTCGACCGCCTTGTACGCGGCGATCGACCCCGTCACCCCAAGCGCGATGAGTCGCCCGGCGAGCCGACCGTGCCGCGGGTCGGTCACGTGAGCCCCAGCTCGAGCGGCTCGCCTCCGCCGACCTCGGCGTGGAGGATGGCCAGACCCTTGAGGGTCAGCTCGGGATCGATCGCGTCGATCTCCGCGATGTTGGCGGCCCACGGAGCCGCTGCGAGCCCACCCGTCAGGATCGTCCGGACGTCGCCCGGCGCGACGTCGTTCGCCTCCGCCAGCTCGCGCCGGATCCTGGCGAGAAGACCGCCGACGAGTGCCTGGTGGCCGAGCACCGCGCCGGATCGGATGGCCGTCACCGTGTCTCTGCCGATCGCCCGGTCGGGCGCGCGCAGCTCGACCCGCGGCAGCTTCGCGGTTCGCGCGGCCAGCGCCTCGAGACCGAGCGCGAGCCCGGGCGCGATCGCACCGCCGACGTACGCACCGTCGCTCGCGACGCAGTCGAACGTCGTGGCCGTGCCGAGGTCGACGACCACGGCGGGCGTCCCGTAGAGCCGTGAGGCCGCGAGCGCGTTGACCAGCCGATCGGCGCCGACGTCGTCCGGGCGGTCCACCCGAATGGCCAACGGCACCGTCCCGGCCCCGGCGACGAGCAATGACACGTCGTGACGCGCAGCGATCGCCTCGACTGCGGACGTGATCGTCGGGACGACCGAGGCGAGCGCGATCGAATCCAGGTCGGCAAGGCCGATCCCGTCGAGACGGAGCAGCCCGTCGAGCAGGACCTCGATCTCGTCGGACGTCCGCCGGGCATCGGTCGCGGCGCGTCGCGTCGCGAGGAGCGCGCCCGATCGGAACAGCCCGATCGTCACGTTCGTGTTCCCGATGTCGAGCACGAGCAGCATCCCCGGATGATACGCGGGCTGCCCGAGATTCCGGGGTCCCCAGGCCGCTCGCGGTGCGGTACCATCGCCGCGTCCGTCACCGTCCGCCGACCGAGGAGACGCCGGGTGTCGACCCCCGCCGCCGCGAAGTTCTTCGTCAACCAGGGCGTCGTGACGAGCCGCACGGACATGCTCCACCTGCTGCGGCCGCTCCTCAAGCAGACCATCACGTACCGCTATCTGCGTGGCCGCGATGTCGTCTCGCACGGGACGGGCTGGGTCGAACGGATCGTCGTCGACGCGGACGACATCTCGACCTACTTCACGCCGCTGGCGATCACGCTCAACATCGACTCCTTCGAGCACCTCGAGTTCGAGACGCGCCCCGACCAGCTCCTCGTGTACACCCTGGTCCAGGGCGACGAACGCGTGGTCGTGGAGTTCGCGCCGATCGGGCCGGGCGACGCCGACGGCTCGCCGTTCGCGCCGCGCCAGCTCTCGTTCGACACCAGCGACTTCGTCCAGATGGAGCTGCTCGGCTCCGACGCGGGTCCGGACGAGGCCTAGGCGCCTCGCTCTCCCCGGACGTACGGACGTCCGAGCGCCGCCGGCGCGCCGACCCGCTTCCGGACGGCCTCCCGTGACCCGATGACCACGACCAGGATCACCATCAGGTACGGCAGCATGTCGAGGAAGAACGTCGCCGAGTGCCCGGCTCGGAACGGGTTCTCGACGCCGAGGATGGTGTCGACACCCTGGATGTCGACGACGAACCGGAAGATCGCCCCGAAGAGGACCGCCCCGAAGGCGGCTCGGATCGGGCTCCATTGCGCGAAGATCACCAACCCGATCGCGATCCAGCCGCGCCCGTTGACGGTCTGGTCGCCGAACCAGCCGGGATAGATCGCCAGCGTGATCGTGGCGCCGGCGAGACCTGCGAGCAGCCCGCCGATGAAGACATAGCCGTAGCGCGTCCGGACGACACCGATGCCCTGCGCGTCGGCGGCTGCGGGGGCCTCACCGACCGCCCGCAGGTGGAGACCCGGCCGCGTCCGACCGATCCACAGCCAGGCGACCGGGACGAGCACGTACCCGACGTAGACCAGGATGCTCTGATTGGTGAAGAAGATCGGGCCGATCACGGGGATCGCCGAGGCGACCGGCAGCGTGACGAGCGGCAGCTGCGCGACGTCGCCGGCACTCGAGAGGCCCTCGCCGAGGACGCGCGCCAGCCCGGTCCCGAGGAACGTCAACGCCAGCCCGGACACGACCTGGTCCGCGCGGAGGTGGATCGTCATGACGCCGTGGATCAGGCTCAGCAGACCGCCCGCGAGCATCGCAGCCGCGACGCCGAGCCATGGGTTCCCGGTCGAGAGCGCGATGGAGAACGCCGCGACGGCGCCCATCAGCATCATCCCCTCGACACCGAGGTTGAGCACGCCCGAGCGCTCGGCGAAGATCTCGCCGATCGCGGCGAAGAGCAGGATCGTCCCGCTCGCCACACCGGCCGCAAGGATCGTCGTCGCATCCATCAGGCGATCGCCAGCCGACGGTCGACCCGGACGCGGTAGCGGATGAGGACATCGCTCCCGACGAGCGAGAACAGGACGATTCCCTGGATCATCGCCGGCACGCCCGACGGCTGGATCTCGCGCCCGGCGAGGATCAGCGCACCGAACAGGATCGACGCGACGATCACCCGGAACGGTCCGAACCGCGCCAGGTAGGCGATGATGATCGCGGTGAAGCCGTAGCCCGGCGAGATCTGGTCCTGGAGGCCGTGGACGACGCCGGCGACCTCGCTCATGCCGCCGAGACCCGCCAGCGCGCCGGAGATGACGAAGACGACGATGACCTTCCGGTCGATGTCGATGCCGGCATACCGGGCCGCGCGCGGGCTGTCCCCGATCAACCTGATCTCATAGCCCCACCGCGTGCGCTCGAGGGCGATCCACATGATCGTCGCAACGACGATGCCGAAAATCAAGCCGAGATGGACGGTCAGGCCACCGAGCATCGGGAACGCAGCGGCGAAGTCGGTCAGCCGCGGCAGCCATGCCTCGGGCGGGAACGGCTTCGTCACTGGGAAGCCGCCGTTGCTCCATGGCCCGAACACCCAGAACTCGAGCCAGAACACCGCGACGTAGTTGAGCATCAGGGTCGTGATGATCTCGTTGACCCCGAGTCGAGCACGCAGGACTCCCGGGATGAAGCCCCACAGGCCGCCGGCGACCGCTCCGGCCAGCATCATCGCAGGGATGACGACGATGGCCGGCGTGCCTGCCGGCAGGATCGGGGCGAGGACGATGGCGCTCGCCCCCCACGCACCGAGCAGGAACTGGCCCTCCGCCCCGATGTTCCAGAGCCGCATCCGGAACGCGAGCGAGCACGCAAGCCCGGTCAGGATCAGCGGGGTCGCCTTGACGAGGGTGTCGCTGATGACGCCGATGCTGCCGAATGCGGCGACCAGGATGTGGCCGAACGACTTGAGCGGGTCGCCGCCGACGAGCCAGATGATGAGTCCGCTGATCACGAACGCGACGACGAGCGCGCCAAGCGTCACGACGGCGGTGAACCAGCGCGGCGCGGCCGCCCGGGGCTCGAGGTGGATCTGCATCACGGCGTCGTGACCGGTTCGGCCGCGGCACCGTCGGCGACCAGGTGGCCGCCGGTCATCAGCAGGCCGATCTCAGCGATGTCGGCCTCGTCGGCTGCGAACGACCCTGCGATGCGGCCCTCGAACATGACGACGATCCGGTCGGACAGCGACAGGATCTCGTCGAGCTCCTCGGAGATGAGGACGATCGCGACACCGGCCGCTCGACGCTCGAGCAGGACGCGATGGACGGACTCGATCGCGCCGACGTCGAGCCCGCGCGTCGGCTGGACCGCGACCATCAGCCGCGGCCCGGTGTCGATCTCGCGCGCGAAGATCAATCGCTGGAGGTTGCCGCCCGAAAGCAGCCGGGCCTCGGTGTCGATCGAGGGGACGGCGATCGCGTAGCCCTCCCTGAGGTCCTCGGCGAGCTGGCGCGCGGCACTGTCGTCGATGAGCCAGCCGCGTGCGACGGGGGGCTCGCGGTAGCGCTTCATGATCAGGTTGTCGGCGACCGAGAGGTTCGGTGCGCTGCCGACCCCGGTCCGGTCCTCGGGCACGTGGGCGACGCCGTGCTTGATGGCATGTCCCGTGCGACGGTTGGCGACCTCCTCGTCGCCGATCCGGATGCTGCCGGTGCACGGCCGGAGGCCGGTGACCACCTCGGCGAGCTCGCTCTGGCCATTGCCGGCGACGGCCGCGATGCCGAGGATCTCGCCGGCCCGGACCTCGAGCGAGACGCCGCGCAGGGCGGGCAGTGCGCGGTCGTTCTTCGCGGTCACATCGCGCATCGCGAGGACGACATCCCCCGGCTGCTGCGGCGCGCGATCGATGACCTCGAGGACGTCGCGGCCGACCATCCGCCGGGCAAGGTCGGTGGTCGAGGTCTCCGCGGGCGCGATGCCCGATGCGGTGACGTGACCCTTGCGCATCACGGTGATCCTGTCGGCGATCGCCATGACCTCGCCGAGCTTGTGGCTGATGAAGACGATGCTTCGGCCGTCGGCGGCCATCGACCGCAGCGTCCTCGAGAGGTCATCGATCTCCTGCGGCGCGAGCACCGCCGTCGGCTCGTCCATGATCAGGATCCGCGCCCCGCGGTAGAGAAGCTTCAGCACTTCGACACGCTGCTGCTCGCCGACCGACAGCTGCCAGATCCGCGCGCCGGGGTCCACCTGGAGCCCGTACCGCTCGGCGAGCTGACCGATCTCGGCCTCGGACCGACCCGGATGGAGCCAGAACCGTGGCTTGGACAGTCCGAGCAGGACGTTCTCTGTGACGGTCTGCGACGGGACGAGCGTGAAGTGCTGATGGACCATCCCGAGTCCCGCGGCGATGGC
This sequence comes from Chloroflexota bacterium, assembly GCA_045804485.1. Taxonomy (GTDB): domain Bacteria; phylum Chloroflexota; class Limnocylindria; order Limnocylindrales; family CSP1-4; genus SPCO01. Next base: position 3,826 of record JBJMNA010000011.1, on the reverse strand, counting down.
ATCTGCGGGCGAATCGAAGACGATGGGCGCCCCGTCGAGCAGGATCTCGCCGGCGTCGGGACGGTAGAGGCCCGCCAGGATGTTGACGAGCGTGCTCTTGCCGGCACCGTTCTCGCCGAGGAGCGCGTGGATCTCGCCCGGACGCACGTCGAAGTCGACGTCGTCGTTCGCGAGGACGCCCGGGAATCGCTTGACGATGCCGCGCGCCTCGAGCGCCGGCACGGGCGCCGGTGACGTCACAGGGTCGATGTCCCGATCGGAGTGGGAAGGGCCCACGGCCGTCCCGCGGGCCCCCGACGACTAGGAGCCGAGCTTCGGCAGGTCGGCGGTGATCCCGTCGGCCCACCAGTACATGCAGGTCTTGCAGGCGTTGCCCGGCGCTCCGGGCGGGAACTGGTCGAGGTCGGACTGCTCAAGCTTGGCGCCGGCCGGGATCAGCTCCTTGCCGGTGTTGTCCTTGATCGGGCCCGCGAAGACATCGAACCGGCCGAAGGTCCCTGCGAGCATCTTCGCCAGCGTCTCCTTGACCCGTGTCACGTCGGCGGCGGGCAGGTCGGTGATGCCCTTCTGCGGCGTCTGGCCCTCCATGAACCCGTACAGGCCCATCGCCTTCGAATCGGCGTCGAAGTACTCGTAGCCGGCCTTGTAGGTCTTGGCTTGGACCTGCTTGGCGATCCGGACGTATTCCGGGCCCCAGATCCAGTACGGCGCGGTGAGGCAGGCGTCGTTCTTGCACGATGCCGGGTGGTCGTAGGTGACGGCCCACTTGCCCTTCGCGGCAGCGGCGTCGGCGACCGCCGGCGTGTCCGCGCCTGTGAACACGACGTCAGCGCCCGCGGCGTACAGAGAGTCGGCAGCCTCGCGCTCCTTCTGCGGGTCGTGCCAGGTGTTGATGAACCGGACGTCCATCGTGCACTCGGGGCAGGTCACCTTGACCCCGCGGGTGATGGCGTTCCCGAGACGCAGCTCTTCGGGGATCGGGAAGGTGGCCATGTAGCCGAGCTTGGGGTTGCCGTCCTTCTTGGCACGCGATCCGGCGAGCATGCCGGCGAGGTACTTCATGTCCTCGACGGCGCCGAAGAAGTTGCCGAAGTTCTTGCCGTTGGACTTGTAGCCCGTCAGGTGCAGGTAGGTGATGTCGGGGAATTCCTTCGCGACCGTCTCCATGTAGTCCATGTAGCCGAACGAGGTCCCGATGATGAAGTTGAAGCCCTTGCGGGAGAGGCTCCGGAAGACCTGCTCGGAATCTGCCCCCTCCGGAACCAGCTCGATATACGCGATGTGTGAGCCCGGCATGTTCTGGCAGAGGTACTGGAGGCCCTCGTACTGGGCCTGGCTCCAGCCGCCGTCGTCATGAGGACCGATGAGGACCATCGCCACGTTGAACTTGCCGGCTTCGACCTCGGGGATCTGGAGGTTCGCGCCGGCCTGCGCGCCGGTCCCGGCGCAGTTCCCTGCGGCGGCGGATCCGGCAGCGGAGCCCGAGGCATTGGGGGCAGCGGAGCTCGTCGAGCCCGCGCTCGAACAGGCGCCTGCGATGACGACGGCCGCGGTCAGCAGGGACAGCAACCGAAGACGGGGCGTGACCATGGACTCTCCTCTTCGACGGGCGCTCGGACGGGTCCGAACGAGTGGCATCAACGCGCTCGAAGCGCGAACCAGAGGCGGGCCGCACGGTTCCCGGCCGGGACGGTCATGGCAAGGATAATCGGTCATCGGTCGCGGGTGCACCCCCAAATCACGGCGAGCTGGTCGCCCGGCCGGGGTCGGACGCGCAATCCGCTACCATCGGTCGGATGTTCGAACGGACGGCGCTGCCTGCCGGGCCCCGGGTGATCAGCGCGCGGCTTCCCGCGGCTCGCTCGGTGTCGATCGCAGCCTACGTGCTCGCGGGCTCGCGTCTCGAGACGCCGGGCGAGGTCGGCGTCGCCCATTTCATGGAGCACATCACGTTCAAGGGCACGACCGCCTACCCGTCAACGCGTGCCATCAGCGAGGCGATCGAGGGCGTCGGCGGTTCCTTCAACGCCGCGACCGATCGCGAATCGACCGTCTACTGGGTGCGCGTCCCGCGGCGCGAGGCGGAACGGGCGATGGACGTCATCGGCGAGCTCATCGTCCGCCCGCGGCTCGAGGCGGCCGACATCCAGAGCGAGCGCGCGGTGATCATCGAGGAGATCAGGTCGTACCTCGACGATCCGTCCGAGTACTGCCAGATCCTCTTCCAGACCGCGATGTTCGGCGACGGCCCGCTCGGGCGCGAGATCTGCGGCGAGGAGGCCGACATCCTCGCACTCCCCGAGGCGGCCATCCACGACTTCTGGCGCGCGACGTACCGGCCCGCCAACACCGTCATCGCGGTGGTCGGCGACGTCGGCCACGACACCGTGACGGAACTCGCGACGAGGGCGTTCGGGACGGGCAATGGACCCGTCCCCGGGTTCGCTGCCGCGCCCGCACTGCCGGCGGGACCGCGCGTCCGGACGGGCAAGCGCGACACCAGCCAGGCGCAGCTCTGCGTCGGCGTCCCGGCTCTCCACCGCGACCACCCCGACAGCTGGACCCTCGCAGTCCTCAACGCAGTCCTCGGTGACGGGATGAGCAGCCGGCTCTTCCTGTCGGTCCGCGAGGAGCTCGGGCTGGCCTACGACGTCTCGTCCGGGCTCGTCGATTACGCGGACGCCGGCGCGCTCGAAGTCTCGGCGGGCGTGGATCCGGCGGGGCTGCCGGCTGCGCTCGACGCCATCCTCGTCGAGCTTGCGCGCCTCCGGGATGAACCGGTCCCGGCCGGCGAGCTCGGCAAGGCCAAGCGGTACCTTGCGGGTGGTCTCGAGCTCCGGATGGACGACACCCGGCACGTCGCCTCCTGGATCGGCGGCCAGGAGGCGCTCCACGATCGCGTCCTGACCCTGGACGAGGCCCTCGCCGCCGTCGATGCGGTGGACGCCGACATGATCCAGTCTCTTGCCGGACGCATCTTCCGCGACGATGCGCTGCGTCTCGCGGCCGTCGCCCCGGCGCGGTATCTGCGAGGCCTCGAGGCCCGCCTCAAGATGCCGGGATGAGCGCCCCTTCGATCGCCCGACCCGCCCCGGCCGCGCGCGTCCGCACCGCGGAGCTCGTCCTCGCGCACATGCACCTGAAGCTCGCATCGCTCGCGCTGGCGCGGGTCGAGCTCGAGACACTCGCCGGCCTCGGTGGTCTCGATGCGCAGGGCCTGGTCGACCTTGCTGAGGTCCGCTGGCGGACCGGCGACCTGGTCGGCGCCGGCGAGGCCGCCACGGCTGCGCTCCGGGTGAAGGAGACGGATCCTGTTGCGCTGATCGTCGCGGCGGAGGCAGCCTCGGCCATCGGTCGGCCGCGCGAGGCGCGGCGGCTCGCCTCGCGCGCGGTCGCAGTCGCGCGGCACTCGATCGACGACATCTTCGCGGGCATGCCGCGGTCGGGGGTCTGGGCGCCGGACGCGAACGAGCCGCTGCCAACGGCACCGACGCTGTTCGACCGAGGGCCGGAGCCACCGGCCGGGCGTGGCCGGCCGGTCGAGGCGACGGCCCCCGCCAAACCGCCGACGCGTGGCACCCCGCCCGCGGCCGAGGCGGTCCCCACGCCGCCGGCTGCCCCGGTGGAGCTCGGTTTCTGGGACGCCGAGGCGACCGCCGACCAGCCCGGTGAAGGTGAGCCGGACCCCGCGCATGAGTTCGAGGCTGGTCGCCGGGCGCTCGTCGCGAGCTCGTTCGATGAGGCGGCACTTCGCTTCGGGCTGGCGCTCCGGCTCGCACCGGCGCTCGCTCCGGCGATCCTCGAGGCCACCGAAGGCGCCCGCGCT
>JBJMNA010000010.1:0-5490 GCA_045804485.1 Chloroflexota bacterium | reverse complement strand
TGGCCAGTGGCGGATCGGGCTCGGCGTCTTCGTCCTGTTCTTCAATGCGGCCCTGCTCTCGGGTTATTCGCTGTCATGCCACTCGCTGCGGCATCTGGTCGGTGGCCGGATGGATTGCTTCTCCTGCACCCGACGCGCGCAGGTCCGACACGGCATGTGGCAGGGCCTGACAACGATCAACCGCCACCACATGGCGTGGGCATGGGCGAGCCTGCTGTCCGTCACGCTTGCCGACGTCTATGTCCGACTTCTCGCGACCGGCGTCATCGTCGACCCGGCGATCCGCTTCTAGCCGGCGGCCCGATGACCTTCGCGTCCGCGACGAATGCGCCCCAGGCTCCCCAGGTCAGGCCGCATGACGTCCTGGTCGTCGGCGCGGGCGGGGCAGGGCTGCGGGCTGCCATCGAGGCCAAGGCCGCCGGCGCAGATGTCGGGCTCGTCTGCAAGTCGCTCCTTGGCAAGGCGCACACGGTGATGGCCGAGGGCGGCGTCGCGGCCGCGCTGGGGCACGTTGCGCCGACCGACTCGTGGCAGACGCACTTCCGCGACACGATGGTCGGCGGCAAGCTGCTCAACAACCCCCGGATGGCCGAGCTGCACGCCACCGAAGCGCCCGATCGCGTCCGTGAGCTCGAGTTCTGGGGCGCGGCGTTCGACCGCACCACGGATGGCCGGATCCTCCAGCGCCCGTTCGGCGGTCATTCGCATCCGCGGCTGGCCCATGTCGGCGACCGCACGGGACTCGAGATGATCCGAACGCTCCAGGACCGAGCCGTCGCGATGGGCATCGTGGTCTACATGGAATGCACGATCAACCGCCTCATCACGAGCGGGGCCGGCGTCTCCGGGGCGGTCGGCTACTGGCGGACGACGGGACAGCCGATCGTCTTCCCGGCACGGGCGGTCGTCCTCGCCACCGGCGGGATCGGCAAGGCGTACGAGATCACGTCGAACTCGTGGGAGTACAGCGGTGACGGCCAGGCGCTGGCATACGAGGCGGGCGCCGAGCTCATCGACATGGAGTTCGTCCAGTTCCATCCGACGGGCATGGTCTGGCCGCCCGGCGTCCGGGGGCTGCTCGTGACCGAGGCGGTCCGTGGCGAGGGCGGGATCCTGCGGAACAACGACGGCAAGCGGTTCATGTGGGACTACCTGCCCGAGGACCGCCGCGAGGAATACGCCGCGACCGATGAGGAGGCCGCGACCTGGGTGTCGGCGCTCTCGGAGAGCAAGCAGACCGACGCGCGGCGGCCACCCGAGCTGTCCACGCGGGACAACGTCGCGCGCGCCATCTACACCGAGGTCCGCGAGGGCCGTGGCAGCCCACACGGCGGCGTCTTCCTCGATATCAGCTATCTGCCGCCCGAGACCGTCCGGCGCAAGCTGCCATCGATGTACGAGCAGTTCAAGGAGCTCGCCGACGTCGACATCACCACCGGCCCGATGGAGGTCGGTCCGACGACGCACTACGTCATGGGCGGCATCCGCGTCGATGCGGAGACGGGCGCGACGCGCGTCGCCGGATTATTCGCGGCCGGCGAGGTCGCCGGCGGGATGCACGGAGCGAACCGCCTCGGAGGGAATTCGCTGTCGGATCTCCTCGTGTTCGGTGCGCGGACCGGCGCCGCGGCTGCCGCTCACGCCGCTGCCAACGGCGAGGCGTACGTCGATCCTGTCCAGGTCCGCCGGGCCACTGCGGACCTCGTCGCGCCGCTCGAGCGTACCGACGGCGAAGACCCGTACGCGATCGCGCGTGACCTACAGGACACGATGCAGCGGCTGGTCGGCATCTTCCGCGTGGAGTCTGACCTCGACGAGGCGCTCGTCCAGCTCGCCGCGCTGCGAGAGCGCTGGCGGTCTGTCCGGGCCATCGGGGACAGGACGTACAACCCGGGCTGGCATCTCGTCTTCGAGGTGGACCACCTGCTGACGATCTCCGAGGCGATCACGCGCAGCGCCCGCTGGCGGACCGAAAGTCGCGGCGCGCACAGCCGACTCGACTTCCCGGGGACCGACGACGAAGGCTGGGGTCGCGTGAACACGCTGATCGTGCGCGGCGATGATGGGACGATGACCGTCTCCCTCATGTCGCTTCCCGACATGACTCCCGAGCTGCGCGCCCTGCTCGGCAGCAGCGGCCACTAGGACGGAGGATCGGATGGCGGACGCACACCTGCGGGTCTTCCGCGGCGGCCCGGGCGAGGAGGATCGGTTCGACGAGTTCGACGTCCCGGTCGAGGAGGGGATGGTCGTCCTCGACGCGCTCCACTGGATCCAGGGCCACGTCGCGCCGGATCTCGCCGTCCGCTGGAACTGCAAAGCCGCCAAATGCGGCTCGTGCAGCGCGGAGGTGGACGGGCGCCCGAGCCTGACCTGCAAGACGCGCCTGTCCGACTTCGACCTGGACCAGCCGATCACCGTCGAACCGATGCGCGCGTTCCCGCTCATCCGAGACCTCGTGACCGACGTCTCGTGGAACTACGAGGTCAACAAGACGATCGCGCCGTTCACGCCGCCGACCGATGTCCCACAGGAAGATTGGCGCTGGCAGCAACAGGACATCGAGCGCGTCCAGGAATACCGCAAGTGCATCGAGTGCTTCCTGTGCCAGGACGTCTGCCACGTCCTCCGGAACCACGAGACAGCGAAGCCGTTCATGGGTCCGCGCTTCCTGGTCCGGACGGCCGGTCTCGAGATGCACCCGATCGACCAGGCGGACCGCCGCGAATACTTGAAGGACAGCGGCGGCATCGGCTATTGCAACATCACGAAGTGCTGCACCGAGGTCTGCCCGGAACACATCAAGATCACGGACAACGCAATCATCCCGCTCAAGGAACGGGTCGCCGACAAGTACTACGACCCCATCCAGTGGGTCTGGAGCAAGGTCCGTGGCGGGGGGTCGGGGTCGAGCAAGGCGGGCGTCGAGCTGCCCGTGCTCCAGGGAGCGCCACCGGCGGACCAGGCGCCCGATTGAGCGACACGCTCTTTCCCGAGCTCGAGACCGACGCCGCAGACGCCCCGACACCGAAGCCGGTGCGGCGCGGGTTCGTCGTCCGCACCGACGGCGCTGCGCGCGGCAACCCCGGTCCCGCCTCGCTCGGGGCCGCGCTATACGACCTGCGCCGCCCTGACGCGCGAGACGACCGGGCGGTCCCGGACGCCTCGATCTCCGACTACCTCGGGATCCAGACCAACAACGTCGCCGAGTACACGGGCGTCGTCCGGGCGCTGGAGCTGGCGCGTGAACTCGGAGCGCACGAGGTCCATCTCCTGCTCGACTCGAAGCTCATCGTCGAGCAGCTGACGGGTCGCTGGCGGGTCAAGGACGCGAAGCTCATCCCGCTGTGGGCCGCGGCGCGGGCGACACTCGGAGGCTTCGAGCGTTGGTCGGCGACGCATGTGCCGCGGGCCCGCAATTCGGTCGCCGACGCGCTCGCCAACGAGGCGATCGACCGGGCGCATGCCGGCGGTCCGGCGTCGGTCGTGCGCCGTCCAAGCTGACTCGTATCCGGCGGCGACGGATCGCGTGTAGCATCCCCCGGTCAGCGAGGCGGTCGGATGGCTGCGCGCCGGCGATGGGGCGACCCGTCGTGCGACGTGAGGAAAGTCCGAGCTCCGCAGCGCAGGGTGGCGGGTAACGCCCGCCCGCCGTGAGGCGAGGACCAGTGCCACAGTGACGATGCCGGTCGCGGCGCAAGCCGTCGACCGGAGTGAAACGGGCAAACTCCACCCGGAGCAAGGCCAAATAGGAGGGCGCAACCCGCGGACGGGCGACCGTCGGCGGGGGAGAGGTGCGCTGCCCAGCCCTCGGGTCGGCCGCATGAGCCGTCGGGCGACCGGCGGCCACAGATGGATGGCCATCCCCGTTCCGCCGTCAGGCGGCGCGGGACAGAACTCGGCTTACAGACCGCCTCGCTGACGCTCCCCAAGGACCGCCCTGGGTCACTCCGCCGCGACTGCTCCGGCGTTCATCGACTGGCCGATCGATGCGATCAGCTGACGGGCCTGGTCGCGGTCCTTCTCGTTCGGGTGCGTATGGTCCGCCATGATCCCGCAGTAGACGTTGTGGATGGCGGCGGTCATCGTGTCTTCGTCGACCATCCAGACGCCCTGCTGGATGAGCGAATCCATGACGGCCGTCGACGTCTCATGATGCATGGCCTGTTCGAAGGCCTTCTGAACGCTCATGGGCCACCTCCGCTGCAAGCCTAGCGAGCGGACGTCCCAACGTCACTAGTCTTGCGCAGCCCGCGGGCCAGGCATCAGTCCTCGTCGGGGCGGAAGATGTGCGGAGCGACGCAGGAGTTGCAGATCGGCGTCGCAGCCTCGAGGTCACCGAGGGGGATCGGCAGCTTCCGGTCGGGGTAGAGGCACTCCACGTCGTAGACCCGTTCCGAACCCATCTCGACGTTGATCAGGCGTCGGAACGTGCAGCGCTTGATCCGATGCGGCGCGAGATGGAACGCGTCGGGCTGCTGTGGGATGACCGGAAGCGGAAGCGCCATGACCGGGTCGCAACCCTCGATTCGAGCACGGACCGGAACATCCGGTCGGTTATGGCGGCGGAGCCTAGCATCGCCCCAGGGCTTACGGCAACACGTGAAAGGTACTAGACTCCCCGCCGTTCCACCCAAGGGGGCACTTGGAGCACGCGTGCACGACGACCCCGCGACGATCCCCGCGCCGCGGACGACGGACCTCGACGATGCCCACGTCGGTCCAGATCCGCAGGCCCCCACGCGTCGAGCGCCCGCAGACGGCCAGTCCGCGAACGGATGGGTCTGCCCCTTTCTCCGGTCCCGTGACGCCGACGATCGAGTCGGTCTGCCGCGCGAGGTCCCCGATCCGCTCAACGCGTGCGCCGCGTTCGGCGGTCCCGTCCCGCAGTCGCTCCGGCAGCAGGAGCTCGTCTGTCTCACGAGCGGGCACGTCAACTGCCCGCGCTACCTCCGGGGCTCGCTGGTGGACGTCACGAGACTCGACCGGGTCGAGGAGCCGGCCGTCGTCACGCGGGCGATCGCAGGGTCCGTGGCCGTCGTCGTCGTCGCGTTCCTCCTGTCGATCGGGTTCGTCGTCGCCAACGGCGGCGTGTCCCTGACCGCCGCGGTCGTCTCGCCGTCCGGATCGCCTTCCGGCAATGTCGTCGCCGAGACGAGGACGCCGGCTCCGACCTCGACGCCGACTCCCGCCGCGACCGCGATCGCGACGCCAAGTGCCACTGCGACGACACCGACACCTACGCCGATCCCGAGCGAGACCGCGGCACCGACCGCAACGCCCGGCGCGACTGCAGCGCCGACAGCGGTACCAACCAGCCGACCGACGCCGGCCCCGACCCCGGCTCGGACGTCGGGCTATCCGGCCGGCGCGACGGCGAGTCGCATCCGGCTGGTGACGCCGTGCCCGGACACAGTGAAGTGCTACGTCTATCGCATCCGGTCGGGCGACAACCTGTACAGCATCGCCAACTACTTCGGCGTGTCGCTC
>JBJMNA010000009.1:0-4357 GCA_045804485.1 Chloroflexota bacterium | reverse complement strand
GGCGAGCGCCTGCGGGAGCACTCCGTCCGGCGCGTCGAGGACGACCGTCCCGCCCGGGATGCCGTGCGCGCCGGCGGTCGCGACATCGCGGATATCGAGCTGAAGCGATTCGAAGCCGCCGAACGTCCGGCTCGTCAGCCGCGCGACGACATCGAGCCGATCACCTTCATGGACCGTCTCGGCGATATCCGAACGACCGAAGGCGATGCCGTCGAGGACGTCGAGTCGACGCTTGAGCGTCAGCTGGCTGTGGCCGCCCGTCGCAGCGCGGACCCGGGTGACCGTGAGACCGAGGATCGCGATGAGCGGGTCGGGATTTCCGGGTCCGCACGGAGCGAGCGCGCCGAGCTCTCGGTGCAGTGCGTAGTCCACGTCGGCCCCGGGGAGCGCGAGGTCGACGGCGAGCGCCAGCCGAGGGTCGCGCGGTGCGCCGTTCGCCGCGAGCGCCAGGAAACGCTCCCGGAACTCGTCCCATCGTTCGGTGGCGATCTCGAACCCGGCGGCGCCAGCATGGCCTCCGTAGCGGATGAAGAGGTCGCCGCACTCTTCCAGAGTGGCGCCGAGATCGAGCGAACCGTCGCTGCGACACGACGCCCGGACGACGTCGCCGAGGTCCGCGCCCACCACCGCCGGCCTGCCGCGATCTTCCGCCAGACGGGCCGCCACGAGACCGACGATTCCGACCGCCCATGGCCCCCGGACGACGACGGCGCCATCGAGCGGATCGGCGTCGACGATGGCCGTCCGCGCGTCGCCGACGGCGCTCTTCATCAGGTCCCGCCGCGTGACATTGGCGGCTTCGAGCGCGTCCGCGTGGGCCGCGGCCTCGGTCGCGTCCTCGGCGAGGAGCAGACGCGCGGCCTCGAGCGCCTCCCCCACCCGACCGGCGGCGTTGAGGCGCGGTGCGATCGCGAACGAGACCGTCTCGAGGTCGACGGCCGCGGGCGCGATCCGAGCCCGTTCGAGGAGTGCCGCGATGCCCGGCCTCGGGGCCGTCCGCAGTCGTTCCAGACCGAGCCGCGCGATCGCCCGGTTCTCGCCGACGACAGGCGCGACATCCGCGACCGACCCGATGGTCGCGAGGTCCGTCAGGGCGAGTGCCGCAGCGGGACCGCCCGGCTCGTCGGCCAGCAGGAGCTGAGCGACCTTGAACGCGACGCCGCTCCCCGCCAGGCGCCGGTCGGGGTAGGTCGCGTCGGGGCGGTGCGGGTTGACGATCGCCAGCGCCGCGGGAAGCACGGCCGGGACGCGGTGGTGGTCGGTGATGATGACGTCGATGCCGCGTGCGTTGGCGACGGCGACCTCGGCGACGCTCGTCGTGCCACAGTCGACCGTGACGATGAGTGACGCGCCAGCCAGGGCGGCCGCCTCGATCGCCGCGAGCGACAGCCCGTGCCCTTCGTCGAGGCGGCTCGGGACATACGGATCGACCGCGACGCCGTAGCGGCGCAGGGCGATGGTCATGATGGCGAGCCCGGTCAGGCCATCCGCGTCGAAGTCGCCGAAGACGAGGAGGCGCTCGCCCCGCTCGCGCGCCGCGCTGAGCCGGTCGAGCACGATCTCGGCGTCGGGCAGACGTCGCGGATCGTGCAGGCCGTCGAGCGGATCGGCGAACCAGGCCGTGACGTCCTCTGCGCTGGACGCACCCCGGCTCGCGAGGAGGCCCGTCATGCGATCGGTGAGGCCCAGGCGGCGAGCAGCATCGGCCGCGAGGGGCGACACGATCACGGCGTCAGAGAAGGTCCAGCGGTACCGGGGTTCGACCACGTCGTCAGGATGACACTGGGGTCTGCACCGCGGATTGGCTGGCCGGGTGCGTGGCCCGCCTCAGACCGCGGTCCGTCGGACGCGCGGTGCACGGGCCGTGGTCAGACGGCCATGTCGGCGGTCATCCCACAGGTGCCAGTCGACGAGCAACGGACTCGCGACGAAGATCGACGAATAGGTCCCGGAGATGATCCCGATGAGGAGCGCGAGGACGAAGTCCTGGATCGCCGCGCCGCCGAACAGAAGCAGGGCGAGCAGCGTGATCACGACGGTCAGGCTGGTCATGATCGACCGGCCGAAGGTCTGCAGGATCGAGTGATTGACGATCGCGTCGAACGGCTCGCCAGCGTGGCGCGCCTTGTTCTCGCGGATCCGGTCGAAGACGACGATCGTGTCGTGAACGCTGAAGCCGATGACCGTCAGCATCGCCGTCACGAACAGGGCATCGATCTCGACGTGGAGGAAGGTGCCGACGATCGCGAAGAAGCCGACGACCACGATGACGTCATGGAGCAGCGACACGAGCGCCGTCACGCCGAACTTCACGTCGCGGAACCGGTACGTGATCCACAGCAGGATCCCCAACGAGCCGACGAGGATGAGGACGAGCGCCTGGGTGATGAGGTCGCTGCTGACGACCGCACCGATGGTCGTGAGGCTCCGCTGCTCGGCGATCGGGCCAAGCTCGTGCTGGAGCGCGGTCGCCACGGCACCCAGGGTGCCCTGCGTCGGAAGCTGGGTATTGCCGGAGACGACCGGCGGCGTGGACGGTGACGCGCTCGGGGAGGGCGAACCGCTCGCGGCCGCGGACGCACTTGGCGCCGGAGACGCGCTCGGGCTCGCGCTCGCACTGGCGCTCGGAGCCGGTGAACTGCTGGCGGCCGGTGACCCGCTGGCGGCCGGTGACCCGCTCGGAGCCGTCGAACCACTGGCAGCAGGAGAGCCGCTCGGCGCGGCGGACGGAGCCGCAGACGGCACGACTTCGAGGAAGTCCGCCGGGCGTTCCGTCTTGATCTCGATGAACCCTGACCCTGTGGTGACGGCTGTCGCCTCAAGCCCCTGCTTGGCGAAGACTGCCTCGACCTGGTCGGGCGTCACGCTCGCGTCCTGGAAACGGATCTCCCACTTCGTCCCGCCGGTGTAGTCGATCGTGAACTGCAGGCCGGCGTCGGTGAATGGGGTCAGCAGGATGAAGACGAGACCCGGGATGGTGATGGCGAGAGAGAAGAGATAGAACCAGCGCCGCTTCCCGATGATGTCAAACACGCGCGCGCGCCTCGCGCCGGCTGGTCGGCCGGGTGGCACCGAGCGCGGCGAACTCATCGTCGCGGAGGCCGTAGAGCGACGGCTTCCGGGCCCACTCCTGGCGGACGACCCAGCGCAGGATGGTTCGCGTGACGACGATCGCGCTGAACATCGAGACGAGGACGCCGATGATCAGGACGAGCGCGAAGCCACGGATGACCGACGACCCGAACGCGTACAGGATGGTCGCCGTGATGAGGCTCGACACGTTCGAGTCGAGGATGGAGTTCCAGGCGCGGTTAAAGCCCGCCTCGACGGCCGCCGGGAGGGACTTGCCGACGCGCAGCTCTTCCTTCATCCGCTCGAAGATCAGGATGTTGGCGTCGACCGCCATGCCGACCGAGAGGACGAACCCAGCGATGCCGGCGAGCGTCAGGGTGACCGGGACGAGTCGGAAGATCGCGATCATCACGATCGTGTAGTAGACGAGCGCGAAGCTCGCCACGCCGCCCGGCAGCCGGTAGTAGATCAGGATGAAGGTGATCACGAGGGCGATCCCGATCAGGCCCGCGAGGACCGTCTGGGTGAGGAACTGGCTGCCCAGCGTCGCGCTGATCTGCTCGCTCGACAGTGCCGTGATCGGGAACGGCAGCGACCCGAACTTCAGGACGGTGACGAGGTCGGTCGCCTCCTTGCCCGAGAACCCACCGAGGCCGCCGCCCGTGATCTGGACGTTGCCGTTCGGGATGGAGTCGTTGATGACCGGCGCCGAGATGACGCTGTTGTCGAGCGTGATCGCGAAGTACTGGCCGATGTGGTCGCGCGTGTAGTCGGCGAACAGGTTCTTGCCGGTGTCCTTCAGGACGAAGTTGACCGCTGGCCTGCCGTTCTGGTCGGTGCCCACGGTCGCGGACGACACCTGGTCGCCGCTGAACAGTGGCGGGAAGGCCTTCGGATCGAGCGTCTGGTTCTCGGTCGCCTGCGTGGTGCCGAGTGGCACGAAATCGAGGCGGCCTGTCGTCCCGACGAGCTTGCGCACGGCCTCCGGGTCGGTCACCCCGGGGAGTTCGACGACGACCCTGTCCTTGCCCTGGGTGGTGACGACGGGCTCGGAAACGCCGGTCGAATTGACGCGGCGCTCGACGATGTCCTTGAGGATGCCCATGTCGCCGGCGCTGGGCTCCTTGCCCTCGACCGGGACCGCCTGGTACTCGACGCGGAGACCGCCCGACAGGTCGAGTCCGAGCTTCGTCTCGACCAGGCGCCAGGTGCCGTCAGCACTCGAGGAGTCGGGCAGACGGAGCCCCGGGAAGAAGACGATCACCAGCGCCAGGACGCCGATGAG
>JBJMNA010000008.1:0-16999 GCA_045804485.1 Chloroflexota bacterium | reverse complement strand
GATCGCAGTCGCGTTCCCGAGGATGACCGCGCCGACCGTCTCCTCCTCGAGGTTGAGGGCCATGCCCATCAACCCGCCGGGGAATTCGAGCAGCTCGGACGCGAGCGCTCCGGACAGCCCGTAGATCTGGGCGATCCCATCGCCGACCTCGACGACGGTGCCGACGCTGCGCGTTTCGGTCCCGGAGTCGAACGAGTCGATCGCTGACTTGATGATGCTGGTGATCTCGTCGGAACGAATTGCCATCGTGCTCAGATCTCCTAGAAGGCGCCCGAAACGAGCTGGTTGCGTAGTCGCTCGAGGCGTCCTCGGACGCTTCCATCGATCAGCCGGTCACCGATGCGAACGACGAGGCCGCCCAGCAGGCTGGGATCGGTCCGAAGGTCGACCTCGACGCGGCCGCCGGTCATCTGTTCGAGCCGGGCGGTCAAGGCCCGGACCTCGTCCTGGCTCAACGGCGCGGCGCTCGTGGCGGTGGCAAGGGTGACGCCCAGCCGGGCGTTGTCGAGGCGCCGGAACTCGGCGGCGACGCGCGGCAGCTGTTCGATCCGGCCGCGCCGCAGCATCAGCCGGATCAGGTTCAGGACCGGCGCGCTCACGACCTTCCCGAAGACGGACTCGGCCATCGCCTCGCGCGTCTCGAGCGCCACCGCTGGGTTCGCGAGCGACCGTCCCACAGTCTCGTCGGCGGCGATCGTCCCGGCGTCGTCCAATTCGGCGCGCCACGCTTCGACCGTGCCGTCACGCTGGGCGACCTCGAAGGCCGCCTCCGCGTAGCGTCGCGCGGCCGTATCGCGTTGCGCCATCAGGCGATCACCCGGTGCGACATCAGTTGTTCGTCCCAGCCGTGCCGGCGGTGTTCAGGAACTCCTCGACGAGACGCCGCTGGCGCTCATCGGTCATGGATTCCCCGACGACCTTGCCGGCGGCGAGCAACGCGAGGTCCGCGACCTCGGCGCGGACGTCCGCGATGGCACGGGTCTTCTCGGCCTCGATCTCCGCCGCGGCTCGCACGCGAAGGCGCTCGAGCTCTTCGCGGGTCGCGGCGATGTCCGCGTCGCGGGTCTCCTGGGACACCTTCTGCGCCCGGGTCAGGATGTCGTTCGCCTCGCGACGAGCCTCGCTCAGCGTGGCGACACGCTCCTGTTCCGCGTTCTCACGGTCCCGGCGCGCCTGCTCGGCGTCCTTGAGCCCCTCCTCGATCCGCGACCTGCGCTCGTCGAGCATCTTGGAGACCGGCTTGAACGCGAACGCCCAGATGATCGCGAAGAACAGGATGAAGTTCAGCGCACTGACGATCACCCAGAAGAGGTTGACCTGGAACAGCGCGTCGCCCTCTGCAGCGAGGTCGAACGCCTGTCGGCCCGCGCCCGTGGCGACGGACAGGATGTCCACGGGCTAGGCCGGCTGGATGAAGATCGCGAGCAGACCGACGACGATCGCGAGGACGCCGAGGCCTTCTGCGAACGCAGCGAGGATGATCGCGATGCCGCGGATCTGACCGGCAGCATCGGGGTTGCGCCCGATCGCCGCGGCTGCCATGCCGCCAAGGATGCCGATGCCGATGCCCGGTCCGAGCACGCCAAGGGCTGCGAGTCCGGCGCCTGTGTAATCCATCGTGGTGTTTCCTCCTACGCCCCGGCCTGTGGCACGGGATCATCGTGACCGATATATGGGCTGCGCCGCGGTGGCGCCTCTAGTGTGCGGGTTGGAGCGCGGGCTCGGCCCCCTCCACATGGCCGAGCGCTTCCTCGGCGACCTCCCCTTCCTCGTGTCCGTGGCTCTCGATGGCGAGGACGATGAACATGAGGGTCAGGATGCTGAAGATCAACGCCTGGATGGCGTTGAGCATGACTTCCAGGCCGAGCAGGCCGACCGGGACGAACGCGATGGTCAGCGCCGTGATCACGCCGAGCGCGACCTCGCCGCCGTAGATGTTGCCGAAGAGTCGCATGGAGAGCGTCACGGGCTTGACGAACTCGAGCATGAGCTCGACGAGCCCGACGAACAGCGCGATGCCGCCGGCGGTGATTCCGTTCTTGAACTCGTAGAGCGGGAAGAACTTGCCGGCGTATCCGCCCACCCCGAGCCGCTTGAATCCCTGGAACTCGAAGTAGATGAAGCTGACGAGGGCGAGCCCGATCGTGATGTTGACGTCGCTCGTCGGTGCCCGCAGCTCCTCGATCCGGCCGACCGGCGGGATGAGCCCGCTCCAGTTGCAGAACAGGATCAGCAGGAAGAACCCGATGAACAACGGGATATACGGCTTGGCCGTCGGGCCCGCGATGCCCAGGCCGAAGTCGCTCAGGAACTCGTAGAACCACTCGAAGACGTTCTGGGCGCGACCAGGGATGAGCTTCGACCCGCGAACCATCAGGATCGACACGATCAGCACGACCGCCATGACGATCCACATGGTCAGGATCGTCGAGCTGATGCTCGGGTAGAACGTGATGAGCGCCGACGCCGGCGGTGGCGTGGAGCCGGCCGGTGCCCAGACGACGTGCGGCGCCGGGAACTCGAGCGTGCCCTGGATGTAGCAGACCGGGAAGGCGCAGGCGTCACCCGGCCCTCCCTCTTTCGGGAAGGGGGGGACGAAGATCAGGGCGATGATGTTGAAGACGATCACGGCGCCGATGAGCATGAACCAGCGCGGAGAGAGGCCGCGCCCGGACTTGGGCTGCGGCTCTGGGGCCTGTCCGGGCTCCGGGGTCACGACCTGCTCGCTCGACACGCTCGCTCCACACACAGGAGCGCGGCATCATGCCGCGCTCGGATCCTCCACCGCCGGTCGCCTTCGACCGGCTTAATCGAATGACTTCAGGAACCGGTTGATCAGCCTCGCGATCGCCAGCGTCCCGGCACCTGCGCCGAGGAGGAAGCCGACGATCAGGAACAGGGGCAGCGTCCCGAGTGACTTGTCCACGGAGTACCCGACGAAGACTCCGATCAACGTCGTCACGAGGAGTGTGACGCCGATCTCGGAGAAGAGGACGAGATACCCCCAACCCCTGCCGGGCTCGATCATGGGCGACCTGATACGGCCGCGGCAGTATAGCAGAGGCCGCTGCGCACGAAGGCTGGCGTGTCGGTCATCGGAGGACGGGATCCTCTGGCTCGTAGGCCTCCGCCTCGAGCTCGTCCGGACGGTCGAAATCGCCGCGGGTCGGCAGGAAGAGAACGAGCCCGAATGCCACGAAGATGCCGAGGAAGGCGTAGAGCTGGGTCACACCCGACAGCAGCATCGACAACAGCGCGAGCGCCAGACAGATGCCATAGATCACCAGCACCGTCTGGCGATGCGAGAGTCCGAGGTCCAGCAGCCGGTGATGGATGTGGGTCCGATCCGGGCTGAACGGTGACCGGCCCTGTGAGATCCGGCGGACGATGATCCAGAACGTGTCGATGATCGGCACGCCGAGGACGAGCAGCGCGACCGCCACCTTCGCGATGCCGAGCACGGCCAGGACCGCCAGCGTGTAGCCGACGAACTGGACGCCGCTCGTGCCGGTGAAGATCGACGCGGGGTTGAAATTCCACCGCAGGAAGCCGAGGAGCGCGCCCGCGAGCGTGAAGCACAGGACCGCGATCAGCGGCTGGCCCGACTGGGTCACCTGGGTCGAGAGGCTGATCAGACCGAGCGTGACGGCCGCGATCAGCGCGATGCCCGAGGAGAGTCCGTCCAGACCGTCGATCCAGTTGATGCTGTTGATCATCCCGACGATCCAGAACACGGTCAGTCCCGCGGCGATCGGCCCTGGCGGGAACCTGATGGGTTGACCGCCGATCGGGTTCGCGACGAAGTCGATGGTGATGCCGAGCGCGACCGCGAACAGCGCCAGCCCGACCTGCCCCAACAGCTGGAGCCGAGCGCGGAGGTCGAACAGGTCGTCGACGGCGCCGAGAGCCGCAGCGAGACCACCACCGAGCAGAAGTGCCGCCACCTCAGACGAATCCAGGGTGAAGGGTATGGGGACGAACGTGCCGCCTTGATTCAGGTAGAGGAACGCGCTCGACACGAGGAGGAAGGCAGCGCAGACCGCCAGTCCGCCACCCCGCGGCACGGGCACGGTGTTGACTCGGCGCTCCTCCGGATGGTCGACGACCTCGTAACGCAGGACGATCCGTCGGACGAGCGGTGTCAGGAGCAGCGCGATCAGGGCGGCGATCACGAACACGACGAAGATCGGGCCGAGCGCGTCGGCGGCGCCCGGGATGAACGTCATCGCGACTGGCGTCCGGGCGGCGACCCGGCGGGTGTGGGTCGGGTCACGCCGCGGGCAGGCCCGGGACGGGGAACCGGCTGACGATCTCGCTGACCTCGCCGGCCAGACGGGCGTGGGCGGCGGGTTCGTCGCGCCGGCGGATGGCCTCGATGATGATCCGGCCGACCGCGCGCATCTCGTCGGGCCCGAACCCCCGCGACGTCGTGGCCGGTGTCCCGATCCTGATCCCGGAGGCTGTGTTCGGTGGCAGCGTGTCGAACGGGATCGCGTTCTTGTTGACCGTGATGCCGATCTCGTCGAGGAGGTGCTCGGCCTCCTTGCCGGTGACGCCGAGAGGTGTCACGTCGACGAGCAGCAGGTGGTTGTCCGTGCCGCCGGAGACGACACGAGCGCCTTCGCCGGCGAGCGTCTCGGCCATCACCGCGGCGTTCTCGATCGTCCGGCGCTGGTCGGCGCGGAAGGCCTCCTCGGCAGCGAGCTTGAACGCGACGGCCTTGCCCGCGATGACCTGCATCAGCGGGCCGCCCTGCGTCCCCGGGAAGACGTTCCGGTCGATCGAGGCTGCCAGCCCGCCTTCTTTCTCGCCGTTCTTGACGGTCGGGAAGGCAGCGGGGTCAAGCCCCGGTCGGAGGGAGCGCCGCCCGAACAGCATCCCGCCACGCGGCCCGCGGAGCGTCTTGTGCGTGGTCGTCGTCACCAGGTCGGCGTGCGGGAACGGGCTGGGGTGGACATCCGCGGCGACGAGCCCGGCGATATGCGCCATGTCGATGAACAGCATCGCGCCGACGTCGGCGGCGATCTGCGCCATCCGTTCGAAATCCCAGATCCGGGGGTAGGCGGACGCTCCGCCGACGATGAGCTTCGGTCGGACCTCGCGCGCCTGGGTCGCCATCGCGTCGTAGTCGATCCGTTCGGTGTCCTGCCGGACGCCGTATGCGTGGACCTCGTACAACCGCCCGGAGAAGTTGAGCGCCATCCCGTGCGTGAGGTGCCCGCCGTGGGCGAGGTTCATACCCATGATCCGGTCGCCGGGCTCGAGGACCGAGAAGTAGGCCGCCATGTTCGCCTGCGCGCCCGAATGCGGTTGGACGTTGACGTGCTCGGCGCCCGGAAACAACGCCAGCGCACGTTCCTGCGCGAGTCGCTCGGCGATGTCCACGTACTCGCAGCCACCGTAGTAGCGCTTGCCGGGCAGACCCTCAGCGTACTTGTTGGTCAGCCACGAACCCTGGGCTTCCATGACCGCGGCCGAGGTGTAGTTCTCGCTGGCGATGAGCTCGATCTTGTCGTGCTGGCGGCGCCGCTCGTCGAGCATCGCCTGCCAGAGGACGGGGTCGACCTCGGCGATCGTCTCGAGCGCGAGTCCGCTGGCTGGCGAGATGGTCATGGTCGCCGACTCCTTCCCTGCCGCTCCGGGCCCCCTTCACCCCGCCGGCGCGTCCGCGGCGTATCTTCCCACGAACGAGGAGGTCCCCGATGACCGACGGGTTGCTGGACGAGGACGAGGTCGCCGCACTCGAGACGCCGGCGGTCGTGATCGACCTCGACCGGATGGATCGCCGCATCACCGACATGGCCCGGCTGATGGCTGGCCGCGGCATCGCGCTCCGTCCGCATGCGAAGACCCACAAGAGCGTCGAGGTCGCTCGGCGCCAGATCGCCGCTGGGGCGGCCGGGCTCACCGTCGCGACCGTGGGCGAAGCAGAGGTCTTCGCGGATGCCGGTCTGACCGACCTCTTCATCGCCTATCCGCTCGTCGTCCGTCCGGCCTTGGGCGATCGGCTGAGGCGGCTCGCGGCGCGCTCGACCCTGTCGGTCGGCGCCGACTCTGTGGCGGGGCTCGAGGCGCTTGCTGGGGCGCTGTCCGGCGCCGAGTCGACCGTCCGCGTGCTGATCGAGATCGATTCGGGTGGCGCTCGGACGGGCGTCCGGCCTGCTGAGGCCGGGGGGCTCGCACGGCATGCGGCGGGGCTCGGACTCACCGTCGCGGGCGCGTTCACGCACGAGGGTCACGGCTATCGCGGCGGCACCATGCGCTCGACCGCCGGCGACGACGCTGCCACGGCCCTCGAGGTCGCCGCGGCCGCCCTGCGCGACGCCGGCTTCGAACCGACGGTCCTGAGCGCCGGCTCGACGCCGACCGCGGAGGCCTCGGCACACGGCATCGTGACGGAGGAACGCCCGGGGACCTACGTCTTCGGTGACCGGTTACAGGCCGCGATCGCCGGCGACCGAGCCGACGACGCGGCGTTGATGGTCGCCACCACTGTCGTCAGCGCTGGATCGGGCGGTGGGTTCGTCGTCGACGCCGGCGCGAAGGTCCTCGCTCAGGACGTCTCGCCGATGCTCGCGGGACACGGCGCGATCGTCGGCCGGCCGGACGCCGTGATCTCCCGCCTGAACGACCACCACGGCGTGGTCGATCTCCCGGGAGGTGGCGAACGCCCAGCCATCGCGTCCGTCGTGTGGATCGTGCCGAACCACGTCTGCCCCGTCGTCAACCTCGTCGACTGGCTCGTCGTCGCCCAGGCCGGTCGCGTCGTCGACCGCTGGCCCGTGGACGCGCGCGGTCGGAACGGCTGAGCGACCCAGCGGACGCGGCGAGCAGCGCTAGATCCGGACGTCGAATTCCCGGTCGTCGTCCCCGACGAGGACGGCCGTCACTCCGGACGGACCCGGCGTCACCGACAGCGGAAGATCGTTCTCCGCTAACCAGTCCCGGATGCGAGCCGCGTCCTCGCTCAGTCCGACGCCAAGGATCCGGACGTCGCCGCTCGGATGCGAGACAGGTGCGCGCCACGGGACCGCTGCGGGGTCGCCCCACTCGATGAAAAACGGCAGCGCCGGCTCGGTGGTGGCCTGCTGGAGGCCCACTGTCCGCCAACGGACGACACGGCCGTCAGGCGTCGTTCGACTCCCATCGGAGACCGGCAACCCGAGCCGGACGGCGACCTCCTCGATGGCGTCCGTTCTGACGGCCCAGCCGAGCGGCTCTCCCGTTTTCGCTCCGAGGACCCATCGCCCGAACGGGCTCTTCCTCGCGGCGTCACCGTCGACCACGGTCACTAGTTCGAGGTACGCGTCGCCGAGTGGCACGATCCGGTTCGCCGTGCCCCAGCCCGGGTGACGGCCGCCCTCGACGGACATCAGGCCGTATTTCGACTCGAGGACGGATGCGGCGGACGCGAGGTCACCCACGGGGATCACGACGTGGTCGATCGCGAGCTGCCCCACGCGACCCGTCTCAGCTGCCCGGCGCCAGCTCGTGCGCCACGCCGGCGTCATCGAGGACGGCCGCGACGCGCTCGAGGGGAACGGCGCCGATCCGGATGACCTTGAGCACGGGGCCCGTGCAATCAACAACCGTCGACGGTGGGCCGCCATGGGCGCGCCCACCGTCGAGCACGAGGTCGATGTCGTCGCCAAGCTGCTCGACGATCTCCGTGGCGTCCCGCGCCTCCGGCAGACCGGAGACGTTCGCGGACGTCGTCGGTAGTGCGCCGACGGCACGTGCGAGCGCGCGGGGAGCGCCATGGTCCGGGACGCGAAGGCCGATCGTCCGCGCACCGCCCGTCAGTGCCGCCGGCAACCTCACGTCCGGGCGCTGCGGAACGACGACGGTCAGCCCGCCCGGCCAGCAGGCCTCTGCGAGCGCTGACGCGGCCGGCCCCATCAGACCGATCGTCGCCGCCTGCGCGGCATCGTCGAGCAGCAGCATGATCCCCTTGTCCGGTGGCCTGCGCTTCACGGCGAACAGGCGCTCGACGCCGCCCGCCGTGCTCAGTGCGACCGCGATCCCATAGACCGTGTCGGTCGGGAGGGCGACGATGCCGCCGGCTTCGAGCACGGCGACCGCGGCGGCACGCCCGTCATGGTCGTCCGGGACGACGCGAGCGGTCACGCGAGGACCGCATCGATGGCGGCCCGCTTCGCCGCCGCCTCTGCCGCCAAGCGCGCCGCGGCCGCACGGACCGCCGCCGGTCTCGCGAGCACGAGGGTCTCGATGATCCGCGCGACGCCCTCGTCGGCCAGCGGTGGCGCGATGTATCGGGCGACCGCCTGCACCTCGACTGGCGCGGTCGGCATCGCGGTCCCGTGCCCCACCTCGGAGAGCATCTCGATGTCGTTCCACTGGTCGCCGATCGCGAGGACCGCGCCGAGCGGGACCTTGAGCCGTCGGGCCAGGTAGCGGACCGCGCGGCCCTTCGACACCCCGGGCGCGACGAACTCGATGAAGTGCGGGTGGCTCACCGTCACATCGGCGAGCCCGGCGAACCGTTCGCGAGCCAGCGGCGCGACTTCGGTCGGGAGCGGCGGGTCGCCGTGGCACATCACCTTCGTGACCGGATGGCGGATCGACGCGACAAGGTCGTCCTCTCGGTCGGGGATGTTGCCCATGAAGATCGAGTACTCGTCCGCCAGCGGGTCGTCGGCGCGGATGATGAACCGCTCGAGGTGATTCACGTGCGGGTCGAGGCCGTGCTCGCGGGCCCAGATGACGACCTCGCGGGCCACCGACGACGCGAGCGGGGTGTGGATGAGCATCCTCCCGGGCCGCGTCGACGCTGCCGCGGGCATCTCGCGGATGAGGGCGCCCTGATAGCCCACGATCGGCGCGACAAGGTCGAGCTCCCGCGCGAAACGGAGCGCACTCGAGACCATCCGACCGGTGATGAGCGTGACGATCACGCCGCGAGCGCGTGCCCGGCTGACGACCCGTCGTGTGTCAGGCCCGATCACGAGATCGTCGCCGACGAGCGTCCCGTCGATATCGAGAGCGATCATGGCGATGGGCAGGATGGGGTCGGGGGTGACGATGCGGGGCATGAGTCTGATGATGCCCGACCGGTGGCGACCCCGCTGCCGAAGCTCAGGCGCGACCGATCCGGGCGACCCGCGGCAGCCCGGAGAGGTCGTCCTCGACGGTGCACGACCAGCCAGGCAGGAGGGCCGTGACGCTCGCCCCGATCGCGTCAGCCTGGTCCGAGCCGATCTCGAGCAGCGCGACACCGTCCGCGACGACGACGACGGGCAGCAGAGCGAGCAGCCGCTCGATCACCGCGAGTCCGTCCGGGCCGCCGTCGAGCGCGAGGATGGGCTCGAACGACGAGGCGCGCGGCAGGGTCGGGATGACGTCGGTCCGCACGTACGGCAGGTTCGCGACAACGACATCGAACGGCCCGGTGCCGTCGGGGAGCAGATCCGCCTCCACGAACACGACGCGATCCGCCACCGCGTGACCGACGGCGTTCTCGCGCGCGAGGCCCAGAGCCTCGGAGGACACGTCGGTCGCAAGGATGTCGACCGCCTCCAGCGCACCAAGCTTCCTCAGCGCGACGGCCAGGGCCACGCCGACGGCGCCACTCCCGGTTCCGACGTCGGCGACGCGGAGCGGCGCCGTGCCGACCGGCCGCGCAACAGTGGTGAGCCTCCCCATCACCTCGGCCGCTGCGAGCTCCACGAGCCGCTCCGTCTCCGGCCGCGGGATCAGCGCCCGCGCGTCCGTCTCGAACGCCAGCCCGTAGAACTCCTTGAGGCCCCGGATGTAGGCAACGGGCTCGCCGGTAGCGCGACGCGCGATGTCCGCCCGGTAGCGCCTGGCCGCATCGGCCCCGACCGGCGCCTCGGGATGCGCGAGCACGACCGTCCGGCCGACTCCGACCGCGTGTCCGAGAAGGACTTCCGCGTCCAGCCGCGGCGTCTCGGACCCGGCGGCAACCAAACGGTCCGTCCCCTCGCGGAGCAACGGCCCGGTCACCTCGCCGGGACCGGGCGCCGCCCCGGCGGACCCCGTCGGCGCGGGCGCGGGACCGTCAGGCTGCTGTGTCACCGTCACCGAGCCGGTCAGCCTGGTCCGCCATGACGAGTGCATCGATGAGGTCGTCGAGGTCGCCGTCCATGATCGACGGCAGGTTATGGACCGTCTTGCCGATCCGATGGTCGGTGACGCGGTCCTGCGGGAAGTTGTACGTCCTGACCTTGTCCGATCGGTCGCCGGACCCGACCATCGAACGCCGGGCGGCGGAATCCGCTTCTCGTTGCTCCTGCTGCGCGAGATCGTACAGGCGCGAGCGGAGGACCGAGATCGCCTTCGCCTTGTTCTTGTGCTGGCTCTTCTCGTCCTGGATCTCGACGACGAGCCCCGTCGGAAGGTGCGTGACGCGGACCGCGGAGTCAGTGGTGTTGACCGACTGGCCGCCAGGGCCGGACGCGCGCTTGACGTCGATCCGCAGGTCGCGCTCCTCGTCGATCGCGATCTCCACCTCGTCGACCTCGGGCAGGACGATCACCGTCACTGTCGACGTGTGGATCCGGCCCGACGATTCGGTCGCCGGGATGCGCTGGACGCGGTGGACGCCGCCCTCGAACTTGAGCCGGCTGTATGCGCCGTCACCGTGGATCTGAACGATCGCCTCCTTGATCCCACCGATGCCCGTCTCGTTGAAGCTGACGAGCTCCGGCGTGAACCGATGGCGCTCGGCGTAGCGGACGTACATCCGGTAGAGCTCGGCGGCGAAGAGCGCCGCCTCCTCGCCGCCCGCGCCGCCCCGGATCTCCACGATCACGTCGCGGTCGTCGTTCGGGTCGCGCGGCAGCAGGAGCACCTTCAACTCCTCGACGAGGCGCGTCTCGTCACCTTCGAGTCGGTCGATCTCATCGCGCGCCATCGACTTGAGCTCATCGTCGGCATCAGACGCATCGCGGAGGTCACGCGCGCCCGCCAGCTCGGCGCGCGTCGCCTCGAGACTCCGGTACGCCTCGACGACGGGTTGGAGCCGCGCCATCTCCTGCCCGATCCGCCGGATCGCGCCCGGGTCCTGCGACGTTTCAGGGCGCGACAGCTCCCCTTGGAGGTCGTCGTATGTTTGGGCGATCGCCGCCAGCTTGGCGTCGAGGTCGGTCATGCCCCGGGGGGCGGGTCGTGCGGCGCAGCGGGTGTCGTGGAGGGCGTGGACTGGGCAGCGGCAGCGGCTGTGGCGTCGGCGGCAGGGTCGGCGAGCTTCATCGGACGCTGCTCGAACGCACCCGATCCCTCGGGCACCGTTTCGCCGTCGGCGACGAGCGCCTGCTCCATCGACACGATCGCGACCTCGATCATGTCGTCGGTCGGCTGCTTCGTCGTGATCATCTGGACGAGCAGGCCCGGATAGAGGAGTGCCTTGATCAGCGGATTGCCGCGATGCCGAGCACCGAACCGCAGGATCTCGTAGCCGACGGCCGCGATGACGGGGATCAGGAGGATGCGGCTGATGATCATGACGAGCGGCGCCTGACGGCCGACGAGCGAGAACGCGATGATCGACAAGAGGATGACGATGACGAGGAATTCGGTGCCGCAGCGCTGGTGGGCCGTCGGGTACTTCCGGACCTCGCCGACCGTGAGCGGGTCTCCTGCCTCGAGCGCGTGGATCGTCATGTGCTCGGCGCCGTGGTATTGGAAGACGCGGCTGACGTCGGGCGACCGGCCGATGACGAGAAGGTAGCCGAGGAAGATCGCAACTCGGATCAGGCCCTCGACGAGCGACTGGAAGATGGTGTGATCGGGGCCGGACACCGTGACCGAGGCGATGAACAGCGGCAGCAGGAAGAAGACGCCGATCCCTGCGACGAGCGTCAGGAGCAGCATGATGGCCACCGAGCCCTTGCCGAGCTCGATCCCCTCGTCCTCCGCCTGGACGTTCGCGCTGCGAATGAGCCAGCGCGTGCCGACGATGAGCGTCTCGTAGAGGACGACGAGACCGCGGATGAGCGGCCACTTCGACCATCGGGTGCCGTGGAAGCCGGCATCGAGTCGCTCCGTCGCGTAGACGATCTCGCCATCGGGGTGCCGGAGGGCGACGGCGACCGCATCGCGGCCGCGCATCAGGACGCCCTCGATGAGCGCCTGTCCGCCGTAGGTGAACGTGGGCATGCCGGCAGTCTACCCGCGGGAATCGAAAACGGCGGGCAAGTCGCCCGCCGTCTCTGTGTCATCCGCGCGGTGGCTATGTGCGGACCTGGCGCTCCAGTCGCTTCTGGAACCGCTCGACCTGGCCGGCCGTGTCGATGATCGTCTGCTTCCCCGTGTAGAACGGATGGCAGTTGCCGCAGACGTCGACTCGGAGCTCGGGCCGGGTCGAACCGACCGTCCACTCGGTGCCGCACGAGCCGCAATGGACCTTGGCTTCGAAATATTTGGGATGGATATCGGGCTTCACGAGGTTCTCCTCCGTCGCCGTCCGCGCCGGGCAGTCGCCCAGCCGGTGGTCGCCGGTCAGTCCGGGGTTATCTACGCGCTCGCGGCGGCCGTCTCGACCGCCTCGACCCGGATGCGCTTCTTGGTCTTGGTTGCGTGCTCGAACTTCACTTTGCCGGTGATCGTGGCGAACACGGTGTAATCGTGGCCGAGGCCGGTTCCCGGGCCTGACAGGAAGGTCATCCCGCGCTGTCGAACGATGATCGACCCCGCCGGCACGAGCTGGCCGTCCCCGACCTTGACGCCGAGGCGCTGGCCGACGCTGTCGCGGCCGTTCTTGACGCTGCCGCCCGCCTTCTTGTGTGCCATGTCGTCTACTCGTCCTTCTTCGTGGCGCGGGTCTTCTTGGGCGCCGCGGCCGGTGCCTCGTCGCCGACGGTTTCTGCCTTGGCAGCCGGCTTCTTCGGCGCGGCCTTCTTGGCGGGTGCGCCAGACGCGGCATCCGCGTCGGCCTTCGCGGCCATGCTCGTGGCCGGAGCCGTCGCTTCGGTCGTCTCGCTGTCGGGCTCGGCTTGGACCTCGGTCACGGTCTCGGCCTTGGCCTTCGGCGCCGGCTTCGGCTTCGCTGCCTTGACGGGCTTCTCCTCGGCACCGACCGCGAGCTTTGCCGCGAGCTCGGCGTCCTTGGCAGCCTGCGCTGCCGCAGCCTCCTCGACGCGCATCCTCTCGGTCCTGGCCTGGTCCTCGGACTCGCGTGCCGACGATGCAGCGCTCTTGTCGCCGAGGGTGATGTCAGCGATCCGCAGCACTGTCAGGTCCTGACGGTGACCCTTCTTCACGCGACTGCGTGCCTTCGGCCGGTACTTGAACGAGATCAGCTTCGGACCGCGGGTCTGGTTGACGACCTCGGCGCTCACCGACGCGTCGGCGACCAACGGCCGGCCGATCGTCGACTCATCGCCATCGGCGACGAGCAGGACACGGTCGATGGTGATCGTCTTGCCGGGCTCGACGTCGAGAAGCTCGACCTCGAGCTCCGTGCCGACCTCGACGCGGTACTGCTTACCGCCGGTCTCGATGACTGCGTACATGGATCCTCAGGACTCGTGTCTGGCGACCGCGCGCGGCGACCGCGACATCGGACATGAAATGGCGCGCGGCGAGGCCGACGCGCAGAAAGCGGAGTGTACGACTCCGAGCACGGAACGGTCAATCACTCCGCGAGGACGAGATGCTCACGAACCAGCGCCACGACCGTGAGCGGGACGCCAAGGACGTCGCCGATGGCTCCGACGACTTCACTCGGACGGCCGGTCCCGAGTTCGGGGTGGAACCGGGTCCTCGCGCCGAGGACGACTGGCGGCCCCGGCGCGACCACATCGAGGTGGGCGATCAACGGTCGGAGGTCGTACGTCACCGTCGCTGCGCCCTTCTGACGCTCGCGCTGCACGTGCGGCGCCGCGAGGACAGCGGCGACACCTCGAGCGATGTCCGCGGCCTCGGCGCCGTGGATCTGGATCCGATAGTCCGCGGCGATCACCTGGCCGGCCAAAGGCGGCGCTCCCAGCCACACGTCGTACAGGTCGACGAGCCGCCAGCCTTGCGGCAGACAGCCCTCGAGGGCGGTCCGAACGCGCCATACCGGCTCGAAGCCGGTCAGGACGATATCGGCGAGTTCGGCCTCCGCGATCAGTCCGGCCATGAGCGGCGCCCCGAAGGCGACGCGTGCGCGAGCTCGTCCGCCCGGCACGAAGGCCGGCAGGTCAGACAGTTCGAGAGCGGATTCCCACACGTCCGTGAGCTCGCGGCCACCAAGATCGGGCGCGTCCGCCGAGCGCGACAGCACGAGGCGCCACCGCTGGCGCGGAGGCGCCGGCGTCGGCCGCCCGAAGGCCGCCGTACGCGGCAGCACGTCGCCGACGAGCCCCGCGCCGGGACTATCGGACGTCTCTGTCGGGGCACCCACGTCTGCTAGTCTGCGGCCTCATGGACGAGCCCGCCCGGTCGGTCGCCGACGGTCATGCGAGCGCACTGGCCCGCTGGGCCGCCGCGCTTCCGCCGCCGCCGTTCATCGACCCGACCGCCGGTCCGGGCGAATCGCGATTCGCGCCGCTCTCGCCGCGTGTGGCCGTCCTCATCGCCGCTGCGCTTATCGCCGGGATCGTCCTGTGGATGGCCCGAGACTCGATCCGGCCGTTCATCCTCGGCCTGCTCTTCGTCTATCTGCTCGACCCGCCGGTCCGTTGGCTCGTCCGCCACGGGCTTCGCCGGACCGTCGCGATCGTCGTCGTCTACGTCGTCGGCATCGTCGCCTTCATCGGATTCGTGACCCTCACGCTGACGCCGCTCGTCAACGAGATCATCCGGTTCATCGAGGACTTCCCGAAGCTCGCCGAAAGCCTCGATCTCCAGCTCCAGCGCCTCGGCGAGTTCTACGCACACCTGCAGATCCCGGCCGCGATCCGCGACTGGATCGACTCGCTCATCGCGGGCATCGGGAAGGGCGGGAGCGGCGGCGGCGGGGGTGGGGCGGACCTCTCGTTCCTGCTCCCGCTGATCACCGGCGCAAGCAGCTTCCTCGGCGCGATCTTCGCGTACTTCATCCTGCCCGTCTGGGTCGCCTACATCTTGAGTGGCAAGACATCGCTCGTCGCCACGTTCGATCGGTCGCTGCCGGCGTCGTGGCGGTTCGACACGTGGGCGGTCATCAAGACGGTCGAGCGTGACTTCGGGCAGTGGGTCCGCGGCCAGATCCTGCTCGGCTTCGCGGTCGGGTTCGCGACCTTCGTCGGCCTCATCGTGCTGAGCAACCTGATCGATCCCGTCTTCGGTCGATACGCGGTCCTGCTGTCCGTCATCGCGGGTCTGTTCGAGCTCGTGCCGATCATCGGGCCGATCGTGTCCGCCGTGCCGGCTGTCCTACTAGCGGCGACCGTGGGACCGGTGGCGATCGTCGCGGCACTGCTGCTGTACTTCCTCGTCCAACAGGTGGAGAACAACTTCCTGGTCCCGAAGATCCAGGGCAACGCGGTCCAGCTGCACCCTGCGGCCGTCGTGTTCGCGATCATCGTCGGTGGGTCGCTCGCCGGGCTCCTCGGGGCGATCCTGGCGCTCCCCGTGACCGCCGCGTTCCGCGATGTCGTCCGGTATCTCTTCCGGCGGCTGTCGCCGGACGAGCCCGGCGCGCTCGCGATCTCGCTCTCGAACGTCGGGATGGGTCCCGAAGATGTCTGAGCCGCCGCTCGACCCGTACAAGGTCCTCCAGGTCGATCGCGAGGCCGAGGACGAGGTCATCCAGGCTGCCTACCGTCGGCTGGCGCGGAAGTATCACCCCGACCTGGCCGAAACGCCCGAGACGGCGGGCAGGATGTCGGCGATCAACGCAGCGTGGGAGATGATCGGCGACCCGACGTCGCGAGCGACATACGATCGGTCGCGCGCAGGAGCGTCAACGACGGAGGCGGCCGGTCGATCGACGGCGCACGCTCCCGCGAGCCCGCCCGCGAAACCTGCTGGCTCTTCGCCGGCGCAGCCAGCGCCGCCACCGGAGGTGGTATCTCGCGATTGGACATCCGGCAGGTCCGCGTCGGGCAGTGGCTTCGACGAGTCCATGCGCTCCCCGGAAGGACACGGGGCCGCGGGGCCACCGCCCGGCCGGCCATCCGGAACGGTCCTCAACTTCGGTCGCTACGCCGGTTGGTCGCTCGGCGAGGTTGCACGACACGACGTCGAATACATCGAGTGGCTCGATCGAGCGCCGATCGGCCGCAATTACCGGACCGAGCTGGATGCGATCCTGCGCTCGAGCGGGCGGCGTCGCTCAGCCGATGGGGACGCGGCGGATCGGCGCGGTCTCTACCGCCGACGCTAGTTCGCACCGCGCGGCGACGCGGCGCTCGGGAGCTCGTTCTCAGCCTCGCGCTCCGTGCCGATCGTGCGGTCGATGACGCGTCCGACGGTGGTGCCCTGGACGAGCAGCGTGAACAGGACGACGCCGAACGTGATCTCCTGGAGCAGGTCGCGCTGCGGGAGGTCAGCCGGGAGCGACAGCGCCATCGCGACGGCCACGGCACCGCGGAGACCGCCCCAGAAGAGGATGTGGAGCCATCCGATCGGGATGCGCTCGGCGAACACGGAGCCACGCGGTGTCACGGCCGCCGCCGCACCGAGCAGGACGTAGACGACCAGGGCGCGCCCGACGAGGATCCCCACGATCGCCCACGCGATCGGCCAGAAGGAATCCACGAGACTCGATGGCGCGATGGCGAGGCCGACCTCGAGGAAGACGACGGCGGTCAACAGGTAGGCGACGAACTCCCACACGGTGTCGATCGCGTCCTCGCCCGTCGTCGACATGGTCCTGCCGGGTCCGACGTTGCCCAACACGACGGCCGCAGTCACCGTCGCGATGACGCCGGACAGACCGAACTGATCGGCCAGGATGTAGCTGCCGTACGCCAGCACGACCGAGATGGTCAGTTCGACGAGGTGGTCCTCGACGGTGCCCATGGCGAATGCCGCCACATAGCCGGTCACGAGTCCGATCCCGAGGCTGATCGCGACCGTCCCCGCGAACGTGACGATGGCTCCGCCTGGG
>JBJMNA010000007.1:0-20725 GCA_045804485.1 Chloroflexota bacterium | reverse complement strand
GACAGGAGTGACGATCGGTGCGCGATACCTGGAAGCAGCCGAGCGAACCTCGTTCGCCCAGGGGCATCTCGTCGCCGACCTCCACGAACGAATCGACCGCCTCTTCCGGCAGTACCTTTCGCCCGACGTCGCACAGGCCCTTGTCGACGACCCGAGCCGCGCCGACCTCGGCGGGGAGGTCGTGGACGTGACCGTGCTCTTCGCCGATCTCCAGGGATTCACGGCGTTCTCGGAGCGTACAGCGGCTCCAGAGGTCGTCGCGATGCTGAACGCGGTATTCGGAGCCGCGGTCCCGGCCGTCTTCGCGGAGGGTGGGACGGTCGTCCAGTTCATGGGCGACGCGCTGATGGCGGTCTTCAACGCTCCGCTTCGCCAGCCCGATCACG
The DNA here is from genome assembly GCA_045804485.1 of Chloroflexota bacterium. Taxonomy (GTDB): domain Bacteria; phylum Chloroflexota; class Limnocylindria; order Limnocylindrales; family CSP1-4; genus SPCO01. The sequence continues at coordinate 20,339 of JBJMNA010000007.1, read as the reverse complement.
CGATGCGAGCGTGTCGTGCAGGACTCGCCCTCCAACGCTCGATGGACGGGATCGACGGTGCTGCGGATGCCCCACGATTCAGGGTCGGGATCAACAGCGGACCGGCACTCGTCGGAAACGTCGGGAGCGCCGAGCTCCACAACTTCCTCGCCATCGGCGACACGACGAACGTGGCCGCTCGCCTGCAGTCATTCGCGGAAGCCGGGACGGTCGTCCTCGGCGAAACGACCTTCGCGATCGTCGGGGACGAGGTGGACGTTCGCCTGCTGGGAACCCCCGAGCTGAAGGGGAAGTCGCACGCGACGCATGTCTATCAGCTGATCGGGATCCGCGAGGTCCAGACGGACGTGGTGCCGGTCTGAAGGCGAGGTCATACTCGGCTCGATGGCCCACCCGAGAGTCGAGCAGCTGCGGTTCACCCGTGCGGAGTGGCAGCGCGGCCTGACCGGCTTGTCAGAGGAGGACGCCGTCCGCCGGCTCCTGCCGATGAACTCCATCTCGTGGATGGCAGCGCACATGGCGTGGCACGAGCGCCGGATCTGGCTCGAGCGGGCGCAGGGTCTGTCGGTCGAACCGACGCTCGACGCGGTGGCGACGGGCAAGCCGGCCTCGACGCCGCCGATGGCCGAGACACAGGCGACGTGGCGACGGATCGTCGACGCCGCCGACCGATTTCTCGAGGGCCTGACGACGGCGGATCTCGAGTCGGCGCCGGCGTTCGACACACGACCCGTGGCGCCGGTCCTCGGCACCCAGCTGATGCTGATCACGTATCACTACTGGTCGCACATCGGGGAGGCGTCTGCGGTCCGGCAGATGATGGGCCACGCCGACCTGCCGGAGTGGGTCGGCGACCTGAACGGGTTCGCACCGTACCGGCGCGAGCCGGACTGAACCTCTACCCGGAGCGACCGCGCTTCCGGAGGTAATCGAGCCAGAAGAGACGCGCCGCGACGGACCGATATGGTCGCCACGCTTCGCCGAGCGTCGCCATCTCGATGACGTCGGGCCGGTGGTCGAGCCCCTTGAGCTCGGCGACCGACGTCGCGAGCGCGATGTCGCCGACCGGCCAGACGTCGGGACGCCCGAGGACCATCAGGAGATAGATCGTCGACGTCCACGGGCCGATCCCGGGCAGCGCCTGGAGGGCATCGTCGACCGTCGCGTCGTCTTCGGCCTCGAGCGCGTCAAGGTCGAGCGTCCCAGCCTCGACCGCCGTCGCGAGCGCCCGGCCGTAGCGCGCCTTCTGGCGACTGAAGCCGATCCTCAGCAGGGCCTCGTCGGACAGGGCGAGGAAGGTTCCTGGCGTCAGCGGGTCCGTCGCGGCGCGAAGCCGGTCGAACGCGGCTTGCGCCGACGACAGCGACACCTGCTGCTCGAGGATGATGTGGAGCAACGTTGCAAAGCCCGGTCGGCGGTCCCACAGGGGCGGCAGCCCGAAACGCTCGACGATCGGACGGAGATCGGGATCGCGGGTGGTCAGCTCCGCCACGGCGGCCGCGAGCCGTGCGTCCGTGAGGCTATCCGGCGACAGCGCCAGACTCCCCGAAGCCCGCGGCCGGAAGCGGATCGAATGGGCGGCCATCCGCACCGCGCAGCCACGCGCGCGCATTCTCGCCGAGGGACGGCCGATGGTAGCCACCCTCCTGGAGGATGACGAGTCGGCGCCCGAGCGCTGCCGTCCGGCGGCCGATCTCGTGGTAGACGCCGGTCGTCAGCGCGAACGTGCCGATCGGGTCGAGCCCGTACGTATCGAACCCGAGCGACACGACGACCACCGATCCGGGCGTCGCGTCGATCGCCTCGAGCGCGCGGTCCACCGCGCCGAGATATTCCTCGTCGGTCGTTCCCGGGGATAGCGGGATGTTGAGGTTCTCCCCCGCCCCGTCGCCCTCGCCCGTCTCGTCGGCCCGACCCAGGAAGTACGGGTAGTCGCTGTCCGGATCGGCGTGGATCGAGACGTAGCGGACGTCGCGGCGTCGCCAGAAGATCTGCTGGGTGCCGTTGCCGTGGTGGTAGTCCACGTCTAGGATCGCCACGGGCTCGCCGGTCGCCCTGGCGACGGCCTCGGCCGCGATCGCCGCGTTGTTGAAAAAGCAGTAGCCGCCGTACATCGATCGCGCAGCGTGGTGCCCAGGAGGCCGGCACAGACCGTACGCGGCGGGCGCGCCTGCCATGACGAGGTCCGCGGTCGTGAGCGCGACGTCGACCGCGGCCCGGGCGGCGCCGTACGTCCCGGCGACGAGCGGCGCGGCCGAATCCAGACCCCAGAAGCCGGCCCGACCGCCGGCGTGGACGGGTTCGCGGACGAGCGCGTCGACAGTCGCTGCTGACATGCCCTCGAACATCGATCGGTTCGGATAGGTGTCGGCGGAGAGGAACGCGCGATGGATGCCCTGTCGGCGGACCTCGGACCAGGCGACCTCGAGGAATCGGACGAGCCCGGGATCGTGAACGGCGATGATCGGCGCCTCGCCGTGCTCGGTCGGCGCGACGAGCTCGAACCCACCGTCGGCGGTCAGCGCCCGGCGGATGATCTCGGCTCGCTCGGCGACCTCGTTCGCCGGGATGGAGACGCCCATGAACGTTTCGGTGGTGATGTCGTGGGCGAGGTGCGCCGGCGTGTAGACGACCTGCATCCGAGTCGTGGCCTTCCCTACCGCGCGGCGGCGACCGAGAGGATCGCTGCCGTGACCGCCTCGGGACGGTAGCGCATCAGGTTGTGTCCGTCGCGCTCGAATGACGTCACCTCGATGCGGCCGAGCCCGGCGGCCTCGCGCCCATCCGAGGCAGCGGCGAGCGCGACTGCCCGCGACCCGATGTCGTCGTCCGCCGCCGTGATGGCCACGACCGGTGCAACGACCCGCGCGAGTGTTGCGACCGGGTCGTACCCGAACATCGACCGGACGCTCGCCTCGACCGCATGAGGCCGGGTCGACGGCACGACCTTGCCGGCGTGCGTCTCGACGACGGTCGCCTGCGCAGCTCTGAGCTGGTCGCCATCCCACGTCTGGGGATCGAACGCCTGCCGATCCGCGAGGAAGGCGCTCATCGACCGCATCACCTCCGGCGGTTCGTCAAGGCCGCGGAGGAACTCGTCGACGTCCATCCCGGTCGCGGCGTCGAGCACCTCCCAGCCACCGTCAACGAGGACGAGCCCCGCGCACCTGTCGCGCAAGAGCTCGGCCGCCCACGCGGCGACCACGGCCCCGAAACCGTGTCCTGCCAAGACCACGCGGTCGCCCGGCGAGGCGAGCAGCCCGGATCCCTCGGCGACGGCGACGACGTCCTGCGCCAGCGAGTCGGGGTCGTAGCCGTCGGTCGGCGCGTCGGACAGGCCGTGGCCGCGCAGGTCCATCGCGACGACGTGACGCGCCCCGCACAGGCGCCGCGCGACAGGCGCCCACGACCACGCCGTGTTCGACAGTCCGTGGATCGACAGCACTCCGGGCCGCCCGTCGGTCGGTCCGCCCCAGTCGAGGAAATGGATCCTGTCGCCGGGCTCGACGAGGACCACGAAGCCGTCCGGCTCGGCACTCGGATCCGGCGGCGGGACGGGCTCCATGGCCCCTAGGATACGGACGGCATGGTCAAACGCCGCCGAGGGTCAAGGACCGGTCGCCCCCGTTCACGGCACCGTCCGTTCGAGGAGCTCGTGGGATCTGCGCTCGACGCGATCCCCGAGCCGTACGCCGCGGCGCTCGACGAAGTCGCGATCGTCATCGCCGACGAGCCCTCCGACGATCAGCGGCGCGAGAACGAGATCGCGCCGGACGAGACCTTGTACGGACTGTACGAGGGTGTCCCACGCACCGAATGGGGCGCCGATTCGGTCCCGATGCCCAACCGGATCACGCTCTTCCGTCTGCCGCTCGAGGAGGACTTCGCCGACCCCGACGACCTCGCCGACGAGGTCTGGGTCACCGTGATCCACGAACTCGCACATCACCTCGGCATCGACGAGGACCGGCTGACCGAGCTCGGCGTGGACTGACGGCTCGCGGCGGTCGTCAGGAACGCGCGGTCGCGACGAACCCGGCGAGACCGATGAGCCCGAGCGCGAAGCCCGCGAGCATCGGCCGCGTCAGCCAACGGAATGGGCGCCGCCCGATGCGGCCCATCAGCGGGTCGCTTCCACCGCCGGGCCGAACGTGATCGAGCCCGAGTGTCGCCCGGGTCAGCCCGACGAACACCGTCGATCACGCATCGGCTCCGGGGAGTCGTCCGGCCGCGGCCAGGAGCTCGCCGAGCCGGCTCACCTCGACGTTGCCACCCGACGCGACGACGGCGACCTGCTCGCCATCTCGGATCGGGATCCGACCCGCGAGCACGGCCGCAAGCGCTGCCGCGCCAGCCGGTTCGAGCACCTGCTTGATCCGTTCGATCGCGAATCGCATCCCGGCCAGGATCGTCGCGTCATCAAGCAGCACGATGTCATCCACATACCGACGACACATCGCCATCGTCCAGATGCCCGCGAACGGTGCGTTGAGACCGTCGGCGACGCTGTCGGGCTGGAGCCGGACGACCTCGCCGCGCTCAAGGGCGAGCGTCATCGCGTTCGAACGTTCGGGCTCGACTCCGTAGACGCGCGCCTGTGGGCGCCGTTCCTTCACCGCAGCCGCGATGCCCGAGATCAGGCCGCCTCCGCCGACGCCGACCACGACGACATCGACGTCGGGCAGGTCCTCGACGAGCTCGAAACCGACGGACGCGTGGCCGGCGATGACGGCCGGGTCGTCGAATGGATGGACGAACTCGAGGCCCTCGGCATCGCGGATGCGTTCGAGCTCGGCCAGGGTCTCGCCGACGTGCGCCCCGTGGAGGACGACCCGCGCGCCGTATCCGAGGCACGCATCGACCTTCGTCCTGACCGCCGCAGCGGGCATCGCCACGGTCATCGCGACGCCCGCCGTGCGCCCGGCCCAGGCGTACGCCTGACCGGCGTTCCCGGCGGACAGCGTGATCGCGCCGCGCTCGCGGGCCTCCGCCGGGAGCGTGAGGATCCGATTCGTCATGCCGCGTGCCTTGAACGAGCCCGTCTTCTGGAGGTGCTCGGCCTTCAGGTGGATCCGGTCGCCCGCCGGTCTCGTGCCGGTCGCTGCCCGCATCCATTCCGCGGCGGTGGCAGATGACAGGAGGGGCGTGCGGTGGACGTGGGCCGCGATGCGCTCACGGGCAGCCTCGAGCTCGCCCAGCGGGACGAGGTGGTCGGACGCGTCGGGCATGCCGCCGAGTATGGCATCCGCCATCCCGCGGTCGGCGTGCGCGGCGCTACGCTCCGCCGATGACGACCTACCGCCGCGGGACCGCAGCGGATTCCGAGCCGTGCTTCCGTGTGTTCGAAGCGGCCATCAGCGATCTCGGGCAGCGGACCGGGACGATCGCGAGCTCGCCCGGCAACGAGCCGTGGCCCTGGGAGATCCGGCGGTCGCTCTTCGACCACCTCGCGCTCACCGCCGACGAGTGGTGGATCGCCGAGAACGACTCGCCTGCGATCGTGGGGTATGCGCGATCGATCGAACGCGATGGCACGCGCGAGCTGACCGAGTTCTTCGTCCATCCGGCGGCGCAGGCCGGTGGCGTCGGCCGCGAGCTCCTTGCCCGCGCCTTCCCAGTCGCCGGCGCCCGCCACAGGTCGATCATCGCGACGATCGACAACCGCGCGGTGAGCCGCTATCTGCGCTCCGGTCTCGCGGGCCGACTTCCCATCGCGGGCTTCGAGGCCACGCCGCGCTCCGTCGCGATCGAGACCGACCTCGTCCGCGAGCCGATCGTCGCCACGGATCGGACGCTCGAGGCGCTCGCCATGATCGACCGGTCGCTGCTCGGCTTCCGGCGTGACGTGGACCACCGGTGGCTGGCGACGGATCGAACGGGCTGGCTCTATCGACGGGCCGGTGAGCCGGCCGCCTACGGGTATCACCAGGGCACCGAAGGATGGGGCGGGCCGTATGCGGCGCTCGAGGCGGAGGACCTGCCGGTCATCCTCGCGGACGCCGAGACCGCCGCGTTCGAATCCGGACATGCCGCGGTCTATTTCGCGGTCGCGCTCGTGGCCCGGACGGCGATCGACCACCTGTTCGCCCGTGGGTTCCGCGTCGATCCCTTCCTGATGCTCTTCTTCACAGACGGCCCGATCGACGGCCTGGATCGCTACGTCCTCACCTCGCCACCGTTCTTCCTCTAGGCCACCCGAGTTTGCGTGTTTGCGCAAGTGGTGATACGGTTTGGAACGTGTTGGATCGCCTGCCAGTTTCCGCCGAGCCCGACCGCGAACGCTATGCGTCGATCGGTCGTGCCCTTGCGGACCCCAAGCGCCTGTGTGTCCTCGAATCGCTCGCCATCGGCGAGCTGTCCGTGACGGACCTCAGCGAGCGGGTCGGCTGCCAGGTCCCCAACATGAGCCAACACCTGGCGGTGCTGCGGAATGCCGGTCTGGTCACCAGCCGGCGGGAGGGCAACACCATCCTCTATCGCCTGGCGGACCCGCGGGTCCTCGAGGCGTATCGACTGATCCAGGACATCGCGCGCTAGGGCGCATAAGAAAGGGGAACGTTTCCCACATGGCGGAGATCAAGGTCGCGACGGACCAGAATTTCGAAGAGCTCGTGCTCAAGTCGGAGCGGCCGGTCGTGGTCGACTTCTGGGCGGCATGGTGCGGGCCGTGCAAGATGGTCGCACCCGAGATGGAGAAGCTCGCGGCGAAGTACGACGGCACGGTCGACGTCGTGAAGGTGGACGTCGACGCGAACCCGGGCCTGTCGCAGGCGTTCAACATCCTGAGCATCCCGGTGATCGCATTCTTCAAGCCGGGCGCGCAGCCGCAGGGCGTCGTCGGCTTCCGGCCGCTCGAGCAGCTCGAGCAGACCTTCAACCTGAGCGAATTCGCGCCGGTCGCCGCGGACTGACGCGCGGCACCCGGCCACTCCCCGACCCCGGTCCTCGACCGGGGTCGTTCGATTCCAGTGCCGACGCGCCACCGGTCACGCAGGCGTCGCGTCGGATCTAGTTCCGGAGATCGAGTCGGCGGTGGGCCGAGCCTAGCCAGGCCACCGCGCGATCGGCCGCGTGGTCGTCGAGCTCGGCTGGCGCGAAGTCCACCCAACCGGCGCCGCGCGACGACGGTGAGACATCGGGCGTTCGGACCGCGGCCGCAGCGACGGCCGGGTCGAGCGCGAAGGCCGCTGAGTCCCCATCGGGCGCGAGCGTCGCGAACGGCCGGCCCCCTCGAGACCACGTCACCGTCCCATCGGCGGTGAGCGCAGTCTCGACGTCGTCCAGCTGTCCGGCGGCGTCGACCAGCAGATCGCGGAGCGTCATCGACGTGCGGCGGCGAGGATCGCCTCGAGATCCGCAGCGTGCGCCTCGTAATGAGCGGTCGTCTCGGTCGTGAAGAAGCGCTGGTGGTCCGGGTGCTTCAGCCAGCGGCTCTCGGGGACGACGGTGAGATAGCCCCGGAGCTGCCCAGGGATCGTCGCGAAGCGCTCTCGGAGCTCGGGCATCGGGAGCGCCGCCCAGCGCGCATCGATCTCGGCGTTGACGACCTCGCCGCCACGCGTGTCCCAATCCGTGTCGGCGCGGGTCTTGGCGCCGCTCGTCTCGTTGACCGCAAGCTCCGTGGCGACCGAAAGCGCCACCTCCTGCCAGGCGAGGACGTGGGCCATCAGCTGTCGTCCCGACCAGCCATGGGCGGCATCGACCTGTACCACGAGCTGCTCATCCGACAGGTCGGCGAGCGCCTCGAACGGCCGGAACGCATCGCGCTCCTCATCGAGGAATTCGAGCGCGTCGAGGTACATCTAGACGGCGACCGGCTCTCGGTATTCCCCGAACACCTCGCGCAGGACCGCACATTGCTCGCCCAGCGTGGCGTACGCCGCGGCGCACCGGATGAAATGCGGCATGAGATTCGTCTCGCTCGAGCCGGGCCGGGTCGCGGCCTCACGCAGCCCGCGGAGGGCCGACTCCACCGCCGACGCGTCGCGCTCGGCCCGCGTCCGTGACAGCCGCGCGAGGTGCCGCTCCTCCGAGCCTTCGGGAACCGCGAGGACCGGCACGCGTGTCTCCTCGGACTCGTCGACATAGGCGTTGATCCCGACGATCCGCCGCTGACCGGCGTCGAACTCGCGCTGGAACCGATACGCCGCGTCCGCGATCTCGTTCTGCGGGTAGCCCTCGGTGATCGCGGCGACCATCCCGCCCCGGCGATCGATCTCGTCGATGTACCGCCACACCTGGCGCTCCGTCTCGTCGGTCAGCGCCTCGACGAACCACGACCCGCCGAGCGGGTCGACCGTGGCGTCCACCCCGCTCTCCTCGGCGATGATCTGCTGCTGCCGAAGGGCCAGCATCGCGGCCTCGGCGGTCGGAACCGCCAGCGCCTCGTCGTATGCGTCGGTATGGAGGGACTGGGTGCCGCCGAGGACCGCCGCCAGCGCCTGGAGGGCAACGCGGGTCAGGTTGTTCAACGGCTGCTGCGGCGTCAGCGAGACGCCGGCGGTCTGGGTGTGGAACCGCATCCAGCCGGATCGTTCGTTCTCCGCGCCGTAGCGCTCGGTCATCAACTTGTGCCAGATCCGACGTGAGGCGCGGAACTTCGCGACCTCCTCGAAGAAGTCGCTGTGGCTGTTGAAGAAGAAGCTGAGGCGAGGCGCGAAGTCGTCGATCCGCAGGCCGCGCTCGAGCGCCGCCTCGACGTACGCCATGCCGTCGGCGATGGTGAAGGCCAGCTCCTGGACCGCGGTCGAGCCAGCCTCGCGGATGTGATAGCCGCTGATCGAGACGGTGTTCCAGCGGGGCAGCTCGCGTGTCCCGAACTCGATCGTGTCCGTCACGAGGCGCATCGAGGGGGCCGGGGGGAAGAGGAACTCCTTCTGGGCCACGAACTCCTTGAGGATGTCGTTCTGTGTCGTTCCCTCGAGCCGGTCACGAGCGACACCGGCCTTCTCCGCAGCGACGATGTACATGGCCCAGATCGGCGCGGCCGGCGAATTGATCGTCATCGACGTCGAGACCTTGTCGAGCGGGAGGCCCGCGAGAAGGACCTCCATGTCGGCAAGGCTCGAGACAGCGACGCCGCACGTCCCGAACTCCCCCTCGGCCTCGGGGTCGTCGGTGTCGTAGCCGTAGAGCGTCGGCATGTCGTAGGCGATCGACAAGCCGGTCTGGCCGGCAGACAGCAGCTGACGGAACCGAGCGTTCGTGTCCTCGGCGGCACCGAACCCGGCGAACATACGCATCGTCCACAGCCGGCTCCGGTAGCCGGACGGATGGATGCCACGGGTGAACGGCGGCTCCCCGGGCAGGCCGACGGTTTCGAGCGCGTCCGTTTCGGAGGCGGACCACGGACCGTACAGCGGGTCGATCGGCATGTCGCTGATCGTCGAGAAGCTGCCCTTCCGCTCGGGCGCTCGCTCGCGTGCGGGATCGAGTCGTTCGGTCTCCCACGCGCGGCGCCGAGCGGCCCACTCGCCGGATCGATCGCTCATGGCGGCGACTCTAGCACGGGCCTCGGCGGCGGCTCCTCAGCGCGGCGGCGGGCTCCAGTACTTGTGCGGAGGCGGCTCGTCGGGAGGGGTGTCCCGGCGTCCGGTGAAGGCCGAATCGGCCCGCTTCCGAACGGCGCCGGCGCCGCGGCGAAGGTTCCGGTCGACGATCGGGTTCCGCCGCGCGCGGTTCGCGAGCATCGCCAGGTCGATGAGCATCAGGGCCGGGATCGCGCGCCCACCGATGAGCCGCACGGCACCGTGACGAAGGAGGAAGCGCATCATCAGCGGCCACCGAATGCATCGATCGCGTCCTGGATCCGCGCGTCGGGCAGGTCGTTGCTGATGACGACGTTGACGACGTCTGTGTCCGCTGCCGGCCACACGACGACGGTCTGCGTGCGACCGCTCGTCTCGGTGTCGAGACGGTGGCCCGGGCGCCCGCCGATCTCGGGGTTCGATTGAGCCGTGATCTGCGTCCGCGACGCGGCGGCCGCGCTCTTGCCGTAGAAGGCGGCCATGGCGTCGGCATCGAGACCTTTCGCCTTGAAGATCGCGAGGACGAGCGCACGTTCGCCGCCGAACGTCCACGTGGCGCCCGCGAAGCGGACCTCGGAGATACCAGCGGATGCGAGCGATCCGAGATTGCCTGCCGTGCAGTTCCTCCCAGAATCCACGGTCTGTGGCGCCTCCCCGCGATAGCTCTTCGGGACGAGCGCCTCGAGGTCCGGATAGGCGCCGGCCATCCGACCGTCAGTCGTGCAGGCGCTGGCCGGATCGAACGACGTCGCGGCGGCCCGATTACATCCGACGAGCGTCAGGAATGTTGCAGCGATGACGGCCACCATGAGGCCGGCGCGAAGGGATCGGGGCATCCCGAACAGGGTACCCGCAAGTCGTGTTGAGGCTTCGCGAGGGCCCCCGGTGCCCGTCTGCAACTGGTACGTGCGTCCCGGTTTTGGTGCGTCCACGCGTCCGACCTTCGACTGTCCGAATCGGAACAAGGGTGCCATTGCCCTCTTGCGAGACGGGTCGTAGGGTTCGTCTCACGCCACCCCGCGATCGTACCGGGACATACCTGGGGCGTCGGTCACGGACCCGGAAACGGCCATCCGACTCGAGGAGGTTCGAGTCGGGCGATCCCGTCCCCGAGTCACGAGCCGTGTAACCGGTCTTCGGCCAACAGGCCTGGTGACCGTCGGGGCGGCAGCGCTTATCGAATTCATCCGGGTCACATTCGCCCTCCGGTATCGGAGGGCGATCTGACGTTCAGGCGCTCCGCGACGCCGTCTTCCTGTCGCTCACCGGGTGCGCCCGCCGGACGACACCGCGCCGATCGAGATCGCGCTGGATCACCCGCGCCGCGCTCACCAGGTCCGGGTCGTGATTGACGGTCCCCGCGACCCAGTCGATGTACGACGGCTCGAATGCGGCGATCTGTCCGAGCGTGTGGTCGTGGAACTTCCCGAACGGCATGACGGTGGACTCCGCGACGTCCAGCGTGGGGGGTGGTGGACGGCGGAAATCGCGGACGCGGTCGCGTTCGAGCGGGCCGGTCGGGGTCGATGCGCGTAGCGGCTCGCGCTTGACGACGCGGCTCGACTGCGGCGCCTGACCGCGGAGCGGCGTCCGACCGGCACCACTGCCGGTCGCCTGGTTCCGCGGCTGGTAGACGCCGCTCATGTCGACCCTGCCCGTGACGGGCCTCGTCGGCTTGGGCTGCGGGGGGCCGCCGCGGCGCCGCCCGACACCCGGATCGAACGGAGCCTCCCCGCCCGCGGACCGGCCGTCGGCGCTTCCGTGGCCGCCGTCGCGGGTCAGCGCGGCATACGCGTCGTTGATCTCGGCCATCCGGCGCGTCGCGATACGCGACGCGGCAGGATCGTCGCCCGTCAGGTCGGGATGGTTCGTCCGGGCCAGCCGTCGCCAGGCTGCCTTGATCTGGGTCGGGGTCGCGCTCGGATCGACCTCGAGGACGTCGTGGGGATCGCGCTTCGCCATGTCGCCCGAGTGTAGGGCACGCACCTGCGAAGCGACCACCATGGACGCCGAAGGCGCCCGACTTGACAGCCGAGCCGTCGTGCCGTCCCCTACTCCTGTGGGCACTTTCCGTCGCGCCGGCATCGCAGCCGCAGCCACGCTCGCACCGCTCGGGTTGGCGTACAGGTTCGCGCTCGCCTATCGCGTGCGCGCCGGCTACCCGCGGCGGCTGCCGCCGCGGATGACGCCGGCGGACGTCGGTCTCCCGTTCGAGTCGATGCTCATCGAATCCCACGGGCTGCCTCTCCCCGCGTGGTTCATCCCGGCACGCGACGGCGCACCCGGACCCGGCGTGGTCCTCGTCCACGGCTGGGAATCCGCCCGTGACCGGACGCTGCCGATGGCGCTGTTCCTCCACGCCGCGGGGTTCCACTGTCTGACGTTCGACGTCCGCGGGAACGGAGCGAACCCAGCCGAGGATCTGCCGTTGAGCGCTGGTGAGTTCGGCGCGGATGCGCTCGCGGCGTTCCAGGCCCTCGTCGACCAACCCGAGGTCACCGTCGGCGCGATCGCGGGGCACTCGATGGGCGGGATCGGCGCGCTGCTCGCCGGCGCCGCGGACGCTCGCGTCGCAGCGGTCGTCGCGACCTCGAGCCCGGCCGACCCATACCGTCTGACGCGCCAGACGTTCCGCCTCGCGCACCTGCCGATCCCCGACCCGATCGCCTATCCCCTCGCGTGGCTGACGACCCGCGTCTACGTCCGGCCGCGCGGCCACGTGGTCGAGGACATCAGCGCGGCAGCGGCGGTCGCTCGGTACGACGGCCCGGTGCTTCTGATCCACGGCAGCGAGGACACCGTCGTCCCGCTCGCGCATCTGGACCGACTTGCCACTGCGGCACGCTCCGGCCGGGCTGGTGACCGCGTCGCGGCCGACGTCGAGACGCTCGTCGTCGAAGGCGGATTGCACTCCTGGTTATACGAGGACGCCGGATATCGCCGCACCGTCGCGAGCTTCCTGAGCCGGGCGCTCGGCGGGCCGTTCGACCCGGACGTCGCCGGCGACCTCGCGGAGATGACGGATGCGACGCGGATCCCGGAGGGCGAGGCCCAGTTCGAAGCCGTGACCGCGACGGTCGGTGGGTTCCGGACGCTCGCCCAGGTCGCGCTCCCGGGCGCCACTCGGCCGCCTCGCCCGGAACCCGAGCCCGACGGGCCGGCCCAGACCGCGCCAGCGACCGGCACGTGACCGAACCGACGGAGGACCCGGTCTGGACGGCGGTCCTGACGCGCCGCGCGATCCGGCGGTTCGCGGACCGGCCGCTCGAGCCGGCCCACCTCGAGCGGATCCTCCACGCCGGCCGCCGTGCCGGCAGCAGCAAGAACCTCCAGCGCTGGACGTTCATCGTGTGCCGCGACCGCGACCACCTCGAACGCCTCTCGAAGGTCGGTCCGTGGGCCGGTCATCTCGCCGGAGCCGCCGTCGGCATCGCGCTCGTCACGCCGAAGAGCGAGACCGCGGACGACCCGCTGTCAGTCATGTTCGATCTTGGACAGGCGGCCGAGAACATGATGCTCGTCGCGTGGGAGCTCGGGATCGGGAGCGTGCCCGCGACCGTCTACGAGCACGACCTTGCCCGCGAGCTGCTCGGGCTGCCGCGCGGGCAGCACTGCGAGTACCTGTTGTCGTTCGGCTATCCAGCGGACGCGGCCGACCTCACCCGCCCGCCACGGGCCGGCGGCCGGCGTGCGCTCGACGAGATGATCCGCGACGAGCGCTGGTAGGGATAGGCGGCGTCACTGCCACTCGAACTTGCGCGCCGCGATGCCGAAGCAGACGACGAGCCAGCCGAGGAGCACAGCCGCGCAGACCCAGAGCGGCGCGAACGCGGCACCACCGACCATCACCTGCCGGAGCGCATCGGCCAGATAGGTCAGCGGGATGAGTCGGGCCACGACCTGGAGGAACTGCGGCATCTGGTCGATCTGGAAGAACGCGCCTGACAGGAACATCATCGGGAACTGGATCATCGAGGTCATCCCGTTGGCCGAGTCCTCCGTCTTGGCGAACGACGCGATGACATAACCGAGGGCGAGGAACGCCATCGCGCCGAGCGTCACGAATGCCGCCACGAGGATGAGGCTGCCGACGACCTCGACGCCGAACAGCAGGCTCCCGACGGCGACGATGATGATCGCCTGGGTGAAGGCGATGAGCACCCGCATCAGGACGTTCGAGCCGACGAGCTGCCAGCGTCGCAAGGGCGTCGCCGCGAGCCGCTTCAGGATCAGTTTCTCGCGGTCGGCGACAAGCGGGATCGCGGCGAAGATGCCGACCTGCATGATCGACAGGCCGAGCATGCTCGGGACGAAGTAGCTGATGGCGTTCAGGTTCTCGGTCTGGACCGTCTGCGGGCTCGGGACGACGAGTGGCGGCTTGCCGCCGAGGTTCACGATGCCGAGGACCGTCCCGACCGCCTGGTAGACCGATCCCTGGAGCTGCGGCCGGGACGGGTCCGTGTAGACCTCGACCTGACCCGGCGCTCCGGCACCCGATTGTGCGGCCTCGAGCGAGGCGCCATAGCCAGCTGGGACGACGATGACCGAATCGACCTTGCCGACCTTCATGTCATCGATGGCGCCGTCGCGATCGGTCTTCACCAGGGTGATGCCCTGGAGCGCCTCGAAACCCGCCTGCAACTTGACCGCTGCGGGCGAGCCGTCGGCGTCGACCCAGCCGAGCGTCAGCCGGGTGCTCCCGCTGCCCTGGAAGATGAGCCCGAAGAGGACGATGAAGACCAACGGGAAGGCGAGCGTCCAGAAGACCGCGGCCCGGTCCCGGGTATAGCTGCGGATGTTGGCGCGGGTCAGCGCGAAGAGTGCCTGCATCGCTTGACCCTCAGTCCCGCAACGCCCGACCGGTCAGGTCGAGGAAGACGTCTTCGAGCGTCGCCCGCCGGATACCGAGGTTCTGCGGCTCGAATCCGCGTGACTCGGCGAGGGCGAGGAGCGCGCCCACGGTCGCGGCGACGTCGGTCGTGTAGAGCAACGTCGCGTCGGCGTCGTGCTTCACGGTCGACACGGCGGGCAGGTCCGCGAGCGCCGGGTCGGGCAGCGCCTCGCTCGTGTCGAACCGGACGGTCCGTTCCTGGAACCGACGCGCGATGAGCGAATCGACCGTCCCGTGCTCGAGGATCGACCCATGGTCCATGATCGCGAGGCGATCGCACAGGACCTCGGCTTCCTCCATGTAATGCGTCGTCAACAGGACCGAACGCCCTCGCGCCTTGAGGCCCTTGATGAGGTCCCACAGCGAGCGGCGGGCAGCTGGGTCGAGCCCGGTCGTCGGTTCATCGAGGAAGACGAGCTCCGGGTCGTTGACGAGCGCAAGGGCGACCGCGAGCCGCTGCCGTTGGCCGCCAGACAGGTCCTTCGTGCGAGCGTTGCGCCGCTCGCCGAGCTCGAGCATCTCGATCAGCTCGTCGGTCGGGCGCGAGGTCGTGTAGAAGCTCCGGAAGAGGTCGATGATCTCGACGACCGTGAGCTTCGGATACATCGACGCTGTCTGGAGGCTGATCCCGATCCGCGGCTTGATCGCCTCCGCTCCTGACGCGACGTCCAACCCGAGGACGATCGCCCGACCGCCGTCCGGCACGCGGAGTCCCTCGAGGATCTCGACCGTCGTGGTCTTGCCCGCACCGTTCGGGCCGAGGAGCCCGAAGACCTCGCCCGGTGCGACGTCGAAGTCGATCCCGTCGACCGCGACAAGGTCGCCGTAGCGCTTGACGAGGCCCCGAACCTCGATGACGGAACCTGTTGCGACCGACGCCGACATCACCACCGGCGGATGGTACAGGCGACGGTCGCGACGGTCAGAGCTTCTTTCGCAGGTACGCGGTGACGGTCGAGTCGTAGCCCAGGGATTCGTACAGCTGGCGCGCCTCGGGCCGATGGTGACCGGCGGTCAGCTCGATGAACGCGGCTCCGCGCTCGCGGCCGATGCGCTCGGCCTCTGCCATCAGAGTCCGCCCGACGCCTCGCTCGCGGGCGCCGGCGTCAACCACGAGCGCGACGATCCGGACGATCGTGTCGTCGTGCTCGAATCGCGGCAGTGCGGCGAAGGCGATGAACCCGAGCAGGGCGTCCTCGTGCTCGGCGACGATGACCTGTGCGTCGTCGGTAGCGAACCGGTCGAGGCGGGCGACGATATCGCTGGGACCGGCAGGGTAGCCCTCGTCCGTGAACAGCGTCGCGATCGACTCGGCGTCGGTCGAGGCTGCACGCCGGAGCTGGATGGTGGCCTGGTCGGTCATGCCCGGATGGTACCCGCCCCGTCGGCGACGAGGAGCCGATGCGGGCCGGTGAGCGGATCGCCGCGGACGAGCCTCTCGGGACCGAGCGGGCCGGGAGCACCGGCGAACGCCGGACGCGGGCGAGACGCGACCGCGTACCAGGCGACGACCGGGCCCTCGTCCCAGCGCGCGAGCGCGGCGGCGATCCTGCCCTCGGCCTCGGGCTCGACGATGATCAGCGCGACGTCGTTCGGGAGCGGCGCCCGGGCGATGACGCACGTGCAGCCGAGCGCGGCCGAAGACGCGGCGGACCGGAACGCGTCTTCGCCGCGACCGAGGGCCGATCCGAGCTCATGCACGGCTCGCTCCGTCTCGACGGTCGCCCAGCCGACAGCGACCAATCGACCGGCACCGGCCGGCAGACGAGGACCGCCGATCGCGTCAGCAGCGAATGCACGGATCCGGTCGGGCGCACCGGCCGTCACGGCACGAGCAGCAGGTCCGGCGCCGCGCCGCCCAGCTGCTGGAAGCCGATCCGTTCGTAGATCCGGATCGCGGTCGGGTTGTCGGCGAAGACACCGAGATAGGTCCAGCGGCTCCCGGCCGCGACGGCGTCGGCGACCGCTGCTCGGGTGACAAGGCTTCCGAGGCCCCGACCCCGCGCCCAGCCTGCTGTCCCGATGGACGACAGGTAGGTCGCCCCTTCGAATGTCGCGCGCCGGGCGACGCTGGCGGGGACTCCATCAACCCTCGCGAGGTAATGGGTGAACCAGGGGTGACGCAGCGATGATCCGGTCTCGGCTTCGATTCCGCTGGTCCGCTCGGGTTCGACGTCGAAGGCGTCCACGAGGACCTTCACGATCGCGCTTGCGGCCGCTTCCACCTGTGCGGGATCGATGCCGCTGAGGCGTTCGAGCGTCACGTCGGGTCCACCCGAGCCCTCGGACGCCTCGGCGCCGTCGGCAGAGTCCGACGCCGCCGACTCGCCCAGGAGCATCACGTGGCTCGAGCCAAGATCGCGGAAGCCGTTCGCCTCCAGGCGGTTGACGAGGTCGGCCGGGGAGTCGTGGACGGGCGATGCCCAGATATGCGGCGTCCGGCCGAGCGAGGCGAAAAGGACGAGCGTCTCGGTCAGGCGACGGTCGAAGGCGCCGGGATCCGACGGCCACGACAGGCCCTCCAGGCGGTTCCAGAACGGCTCGGCCTCGACGGCATCGTGGAGAAGGATCGCGTCACCGAGGTCGCGCAGGTCGCGACCGGGGATAGCATGGATCCGCGCTTCATGGAGGAGCAGCCAGCGCATCGTGGCGGCGTCGATCATGTGTCCTTCGCCGCCTCCGATGGCCGGGTGGTGTGCGGGACACGATAGTCCGGTCGAAACCGCCACGCGATGCCGGCCGTAGGGTCACCAGAATGGGATCGCACAAGGAGGATCGGATGAACCGACGGATCATCGCCAGTCTCGGGATGGTCGCCCTGCTGAGCGCCGCCTGCTCGTCGTCGGGAGGGTCGGCCGCGCCTGCTTCAGCGTCCGCGGGGTCGGCGGCACCCGCTTCAGCGTCGGCAGCGTCCGCTGCCCCGGCTGCCGGTGCCGCCTGCGCAGAGGCGACCGGAACGGGAACGGTGACCGCCTCGATCAAGGACTTCGAGTTCCAGCCCGCCGCGATCACCGCCAAGGTCGGTGACGTCGTGACGTTCACCAACACCGGCGTCGCCCCGCACAATGCGACGCTCGACGCCGGCGGATGCGGGACGAAGACGCTCCAGAAGGGCGAAGCGGATGGCCTCCGGTTCACGGCCGCCGGCACCTACCCCTTCCACTGCACGATCCACAGCCAGATGAAGGGGACGATCACGGTCGGAGCGTGACGCCCTAGGCGCGCTCCGCGACGAACAGCGAGGCGCCTGAGGGCAGATCGATGACAGTCGGCGCCGGAAGCTCCGCCGACGCGAACCAGGCCAGGAACTGCTCGCGGGTGGCCAACGCCGTGCCCTGATACAGCTCATCGAGCTGCACGCCGGCGATGAGCTCGCCGTGGCGCGTCCGGAACTCGTCGCGCTCGCTCGGCAAGGGCCAATCGAGGACGAGAAGGTGCCCGCCCGGGTGGAGCGCCGCCCACGCCGCGCGCAGGACAGCCGGCGCGTCGGGCAACTGGTGGAGCGCGTACTGGAAGTAGGCGAGGTCGTATTCCCCGGCCTTGCCCGGCTCCGTGACGCCGGCCTGGCGGATGCTGATCCTGTCGGTGAGGCCCGCCGCGGCGATGTTGGCCCGCGCCCTGGCAACCGAATCCGCCTCGAACTCGACACCGACGAGCTCGAGCCCCGGGAACCGGCGGGCCATCGCGACGAGCCACAGGCCGCCGCCGCAATGGACGTCCACGACGCGACCGCCGCGCGACAGGCCGGCCACGAGCTGCGGCAACGCAGCGAGCGCTTCCTGGAAGAACACCGCGATGTCCTGTGCGGTCAGCCGTTCGATCGCCGCGCGATAGCGGTCCGGTCGCTCGCCGATCGGTCGGCCGGTCCGGAAGAAGTCCAGCATCGCGCCCCAGTCGAGCGAGGCGACCGCGGCATGGACGAACTGGCCGCCGAGGTACTCGGGGCGGTTGGCATCAAGCAGGACGACCGCGAGGTCGTCGTCGATCGTGAGGGTGTCCCGGTCGAGGGTGACGAGGTCGTGCGCGTCAGCGGCCCACGCCCACGCCTCGACGGCGCGCGGCTCACAACCCGCGCGTCGCGCGAGATCGGCCGTGCTCACGCCCTCGCCGCCTGCACGGAGGTGCTCGAACAGGGCGAGCTCGATGCCGATGTAGACGAGCCACGACCGATGGAACCCGGCAAGGCTCCCGAGGAGGTCATCGAAGCGTTCATCGAGCGGCATCGCCGGCCGATTGTCGCATGACGAGCGGGCGTCGCAGGTGCCCCGCCGGTACCGTTGCCGAAGGCGCCAGCCGGGATGCAACCGTCTCGCACGCCGCGTGGTTCTAAGGATCGATGGACACCGACAGCTCGCTCCTCGCCGGCCTCGCGCGCGACCTCGATGGATCGTTCGAGTCGCTGGTCCGGGAGCATCAGGACCGGATCTATTCGATCGCCCTGCGGATGCTCGGGGATCCCCGTGACGCTGAGGAGGCGGCGCAGGACGCGTTCGTCCGCGCGTACCGGGCGCTCGCCCGCTACGACGAGGTGCGGATCGCCGACCTCCGGCTGCGACCGTGGCTGGCGACGATCGTCCTGAACCTGTGTCGGTCGCGACTCGGACGACGCGTCTCAGCGCGGTCCGCCCTCTCGCTCGACGCCGAGCTGCCCGGCGGGCTCGAGCCACGGACCGACCCCCGACGCGGACCGGCCGAGAGCGCCGCCTCCCGGGAATCGGCGACGACCTGGGCCGGGCTGTTGCTCGCGTTGCCACCCGCCTATCGCAGCGCGGTCGTCCTTCGCCACATCGACGGGCTCACCTACCCCGAACTCGCGGCCGCCCTCGATCGACCCGAGGGGACCGTGAAAGCCCAGGTCCATCGAGGGATGGCCCTGTTGAGGACTGCCTTCGAGGCCGCGGAGCGGCACGAACGCGAGGAGATGACAGCATGACAACGACCGACCGGGATATCGAGGAGGCCGTGGCCGGTCTGCGCACGGGCGCACCCGCCACGCTCCGTCCGGGCGTCCTCGCAGAGGTCGGTCTGGCTGACCTCTATGCCCGCTTCGACTCGCCGCTCGGGCCCCTCGTCGTCGCCTGGAACGGGCTCGGGGTGTCGGTGGTCGAGGAGGCGGAGGACGACACGACGTTCGAGGAACACCATCTGGCCCGGACCGGGCGCCCGGCATATGACGCCGGCAGCGTGCCCCCGCGGCTGGCGACGGCGATCGCGCGCCGGCTCGATGGGGACCGCCGCGCACGTATCGACCTCGACCTGCGCGGACACACCGAGTTCGAACGGGACGTCTGGCTGAAGGCGCTCGAGATCCCCCGGGGCGAGGTCCGGCCGTACGGCTGGATCGCCGCAGAGATCGGCCGCCCGAAGGCCGTCCGTGCCGTCGGGTCCGCGCTCGGACACAACCCCGTGCCGCTCATCGTCCCCTGCCACCGTGTCGTCCGAAGCGACGGGGCGATCGGCCAGTATTCGCTCGGCGGCCCCGACAACAAGAGGACGATGCTCGAGGCGGAAGGTCTCGACCTGCCGCGGCTGGAGCAGCTCTGGTCGTCGGGCGTCCGGTTCATCGGCTCCGACACGACCAAGATCTACTGCCTCCCGACCTGTCGCCATGCCCGCCGCGTCACTGACCGCCACCGCCTCGGGTTCCGCTCCGCTGCGGAGGGCGAAGCGCGCGGCTACCGGGCCTGCCGTGTCTGCCGGCCGGCCTCTGCAGCGGTCGCCGCCTGACGCCCGACCGCTGACCGCGGCGTCTTGACGCGTAACCCGTGTCGATCTAGAGTCTGGTTATCTTGGACCACCCACCTATGCCAACCGAGAGCTCGCGCGGCGCCGCATCCGGTGCTCCCATCTGGCTCGGGATGCTCGTCCTCTATCTGGTGTGGGGATCGACGTATCTCGGGATCGCCGTCGCAGTCGACTCG
>JBJMNA010000006.1:0-4506 GCA_045804485.1 Chloroflexota bacterium | reverse complement strand
GCTATCCGGCAGACGTCGCCAAGGGACCGAGGATCCTCGTCCTGTTCGGTGACAGCGGCTCGGGAGCGGGCGACGTGTTCGTCCGGCAGGGATCGTGAGCACGATGGCCGCGGTCCGGCCGGGATCCCGGCTGGGTCGGCGAGCCGCGGTTGCGCGATGGGACGGGGCTCGCGGCGATCCGTGAGGCGCTCGATCCTGCCCGTATGACGACGCGCTCGGCGACCCCCGCAACGCGGGGCCATCCCGGAGCCATGGGCGGCGACCGCCGCTAGTCCGGTCGGGAGATAGCCGGTCCGACCGCGCGCTCGCCGACACGTCGTGACCCTCCTCGAGACGGCATCGTGACGGCACGATCGACGGCGTCTCTGCCGGCCCGACGGAAGTCACCGGGTATACTGCCGGAGCTGCCCGCCCGACGCTGGAGCGGCCGCGTGCGACTCGCCCCGAACCCAGGCGACGCCCGCGTCCGCGACACGCCCGCGCACCGAAATGACGCGACGATCGACCACCAAGGACCCCTTTCCCGTCATGCTCGACCGGATCCTCGGCATCTTCTCTCGGGACATCGGGATCGACCTCGGGACGGCCAACACGCTGGTCCACGTTCGCGACCGCGGGATCGTCATGAGCGAGCCGTCGGTCGTCGCTCTCGACGCCAAGACGAGGCGGGTCATCGCCGTCGGAGCCGAGGCAAAGCGGATGGTCGGCCGGACGCCGGCCAACATCATCGCGGTCCGGCCACTTCGTGACGGCGTCATCAGCGACTTCGACGTGACCGAGCAGATGATCAAGTACTTCGTGGACAAGGTCCATGACCGGATCGGGCTGCTTGCCCGGCCGCGCATGCTACTCGGCATCCCGTCGGGCGTCACCGAGGTCGAGAAGCGGGCGGTCCGTGACGCCGCGCTCAACGCCGGCGCGCGGTGGGCCGGATTGATCGAGGAGCCGATGGCCGCCGCGATCGGTGCCGGACTGCCGATCGGCGAGCCGTCCGGCAGCATGATCGTCGACATCGGCGGCGGGACGACGGAGGTCGCGGTCATCTCGCTCGGCGGGATCGTCGTGTCGCGGAGCATGCGCATCGGCGGCGACGAGATGGACCAGGACATCGTGACGTTCGCGCGCCGCGAGTACAACCTGTTGCTTGGCGAGCGGACGGCCGAGGACATCAAGATCGCGATCGGATCCGCCTATCCCGGCGAGTGGGATGCCCAGCGTGTCTCGCTTCGAGGCCGCGACCTCCTGACGGGCTTGCCGCGGAGCGTGGACGTCGGTGCCGACCAGATCCGGGAGGCGATCGAGCCGTCCGTCCAGCAGATCGTCGACACGATCAAGGACACCATCGAGGAGACCCCGCCCGAGCTCGTCGCCGACATCATGGACCAGGGCATCGTCCTCGCCGGCGGCGGCGCGCTCCTGTCGGGTCTCGACCGCCGGCTCGCCGAGGCGACACAGATGCCCATCCACATCGCCGACGACCCGTTGACCTGCGTGGCGCGCGGCACCGGCGTCGTCCTGCAGCGTCTCGATCAGATGTCGCGTGTCCTCGTCACCGACACCTACTCACGCCCCGTCCGTTAGCCGGGCCGACCGACCGAGACGATGACGCCGATCCTCGCCACCCGGGCCGCCCGCCGCCGCTGGATCTCGTTCCTCGTCCTGCTCGTGGTCAGCGTCGTGCTGATGGGGATCTCCTCGAACCCCGCCGTCCATGACCTCGAGAACGGGGTCGGGTTCGCGTTCCGGCCGATCCAGGGAGCGCTCGACGAGGCCGCGCGCGGCGTCGCGTCGGTCGTCGCGGCCGTGACCGACATCGACCGGCTCCGCACCGACAACAACGCGCTCCGGTCCGACAACGAGCGCCTCAAGGTCGAGAACGCCCGCATCGGGGAGATCCAGCGCGAGAACCAGCACCTGTCAGCGCTCCTCGGGCTCCGCGCGGGTCTCGACTACCAGACGGTCGCCACGACCGTGATCGCGCGCGAATCCTCGGAGTTCCGCCGGCTGGTCGTCCTTGACAAGGGCACGGACGACGGCATCGCGCTCGGGGACGTCGTGGTCGCCGCCGGCGGCGGGCTGGCCGGCCGCGTCGTCGACGTCGGACCGGCGAGCGCCAAGGTCGTCCTGCTGACGGACAGCAGCTCGACCGTGACCGGCCAGCTCGCGACCAACGCCGCGACGGGCGAGGTGGTCGGGCAGCTGGGTGGCGTCCTGCTCATGCGCCAGGTCGACGCCGGGGAGACGGTCTCCGTCGGGGACGAGGTCGTCACGGCCGGTATCGAGCTCGGGGATGGCATCCGCTCGCCATACCCCAAGGGCCTCCTCGTCGGGCAGGTGGTCGACGTCAAGCGCGACGCGAACGCCGTCGTCCAGACCGCCTACCTCGAGCCCGCCGCCGATCTCGACACGCTCGAGTACCTGCTCGTCATCACCGACTACCAGGGCGGTCTGCCGCCGATCGAGCAGCAGCCGATCGATTGCGGGAAGGGCGCCGTCCTGCCCGAGGGCGAACAGCCGTGTCTGTCGCGAAGCCCGGCGCCGACCGCCGCCGCGAGCCCGGCACGGAGCCCGGCCGCGAGCGCCGCCGCGACACCAAGGCAGTGACATCCGGCGTGCCAGGCGCGCGCGACTGATACCCTTCGCGGCGATGAAAGGCATCGTCCTCGCCGGCGGCACCGCGACGCGCCTCTACCCGCTGACGATCGTCACCAACAAGCATCTGCTGCCCATCTACGACCGGCCGATGATCTACTACCCGATCGAGACGCTGGCCGGTATGGGCATCCGCGAGGTGATGGTCATCGTCGGCGGCAAGAGCGTCGGCGACGTGGTCGAGCTGCTCGCCGACGGGTCGTCCTTCGGCATCGACCTGACCTACCGGTACCAGCCGGGCGCGCTCGGCATCGCCCACGCCATCGGCCTTGCCCGCGACTTCGTCGGGGATGATGCGTTCTGCTGCGTCCTGGGCGACAACATCCTCCGCGGGCCTGCCCTCGCGGACGCCGCCTCCGAGTTCGAGACCGGTGCATACGGCGCCGGGACGCTCCTCTACCAGGTGCCCGACCCCGAACGCTTCGGCGTCGCCGAGTTCGACGCCGACGGGCGGGTCGTCGGATTCGAGGAGAAGCCTGATACGCCCAAGAGCGACCTGATCCCGATCGGCGTCTACTTCCTGCGCCCGGACGTCTTCGAGGTCATCGAGCACCTCCACCCATCCGGTCGCGGCGAGTTCGAGATCACCGACGTGCTCAACCACTACGTCGCGGACGGCAATCTCTACAGCCCGGTCTATGAGGGCCACTGGACGGACGCCGGCACCGTGCCGTCCCTCCTCCGCGCGGCCGAGATGGCCGCCGAGGACGACGCGGCCGGCCGGCTGTCGCCACCCGTCACCCGGCTGGTCGGGTGACATGACCGAGACGCGATCGTTCGACCGCCTTCTCGTGACCGGCGGCGCGGGGTTCATCGGCTCGTGCTACGTGCGGGATGTGCTCGCTCGACGCGACGGGACGCGCATCACCGTCCTCGACAAGCTCACCTACGCCGGCAATGAGGCGAACCTCGGGCCGGTCCGCGACGACGCCGAGATGGCCGGACGGCTCCGGTTCGTCCGCGGCGACATCGCCGATCCCGCCGTCGTCGCACCGCTCGTCGCGGATGTGGACGCGGTCGTCAACTTCGCCGCGGAGTCGCACGTGGATCGCTCGATCCTCGATCCCGAGGCGTTCCTGGCGACGGGCGTCATCGGCGTTCATGTCCTGCTCGAGGCGTGCCGCGCAGCGGGCGGCCGGCCACGGTTCCTGCAGGTCTCGACGGACGAGGTCTATGGCTCGGTGGACGAGGGCGAAGCGACCGAGGAGGCGTCACTCGCCCCGCGCTCGCCGTACGCCGCCGCGAAGGCCGCGGGCGAGCTCCTCGTCCGGAGTTACGTCATCACCCATGGCCTCGATGCGGTCGTGACCCGCGGCTCGAACACCTATGGCCCGTTCCATCATCCGGAGAAGCTGATCCCGCTGTTCGTGACGAACGCGATCGACGACCGTGAGCTGCCGCTCTACGGCGACGGCCTCCAGCGCCGCGAGTGGCTGTACGTCTCCGATCACGCGGCCGCCATCGACTTCGTCCTGCGCAACGGCGCGACAGGCGAGACCTACAACGTCCCGGGACCCGTGGAGCGCACCAACCGCGAGGTCGTCATGCTGCTGCTCCAGCTGCTCGACAAGCCGTGGTCGCTCGTCCGCGAGGTCGAGGACCGGCCCGGGCACGATCGGCGGTATGCGATGGACGGCAGGAAGCTCGCCGCGCTCGGGTGGTCGGCCCGGATGGGATTCGAGGACGGCCTCGCTGCGACCGTCGACTGGTACCGGTCCAACGAGCCGTGGTGGCGGGCGACGCGCTCCGGCGACTGGGATGGCTGGTACGAGCGTCAGTACGAGAAGCGCCTCGCGGGCGCCAAGGCCGCCGCCCCCGAACCGTCGCCCGCGGTCGACTGATGCGCGTCGCCGT
>JBJMNA010000005.1:0-9347 GCA_045804485.1 Chloroflexota bacterium | reverse complement strand
AGGGCCAGAAGCCCGACCAGGAGTTCGATCGCTCCCGGGATCGAATCGGTCATCGGCGGATCACGTGGGTCGGTGCGTCGTCACCAGCCCGCCCTCGTCTGTCTGATGTTGATGCTCTGGAGGATCCCGAGACCCGCGGCCATGCTCACGAGCGAGGCGCCCCCGTGCGTCACGAACGGGAGCGGGATCCCCGTGATGGGCATGACTCCGAGGACCATCCCGACGTTCACGATCAGCTGGAACAGGATCATCGACGCCACGCCGGCTGCGAACAGCGTCCCGAAGGCGTCACGCGAGCGCCATCCCGTCACGAGAACGCGCCACAGCAGCAGCACGAAGAGGGTGAACATCACGACGCCACCGATGAATCCGAGCTCCTCGGCAAGCGTCGCGAACACGAAGTCAGTCGCCTGGACCGGGAGCAGGTCGCCTTGCGTCTGCGTCCCGTTCGTCAGCCCCTTGCCGACGAGGCCTCCCGCGCCGACCGCGATCTGAGCCTGGTGGAGCTGGAACCCGGCACCGTGGATGTCGGTGTCGGCATTCAGGAACGACGTGAGCCGCGCCTTCTGATAGTCGTGCAGCAGGTACGTCCAAGCGATCGGGATCATCGCGGCGACAGCGGCGCCGAGGATCAGCAGCCACCGAAGGCTCGCGCCCGACATCCACAGCATGCCGGCGAGGATGGCGCCGAAGACGAGGCTCGTTCCGAGATCCGGCTGAAGCATCACGAGGGCGAGAGGTGGTCCGACGAGCAGGCAGGCTCCGACGATCGATGCGAGCGAATCGAGCCTTCCCTCGCGCGCCGCGAGATACGCGGCCAGCACGATGATCATCAGGATCTTCGCGATCTCGCTGAACTGGAACGACAATGGCCCGACGGACACCCATCGCGCCGCGCCCCCGACCCCGTCGCCGATCGCGAGCGTGAGCACGAGCAAGCCGAGCTGGAAACCGTAGATCGGCCAGGCAAACGTCTTGAGCCAGTGGTAGTCGAACATCGCGGCGGCGACGAAGACGATGACCGCGATCCCGGCCCACATCAGGCCGCGGCTGAATGTCGTCCCGGGCCCGAGCGGCAAGGCACCGCCCTCGATGCTGTTGGTGTAGGCCATGACGAGACCGATAGCGACGAGGAGTCCGGCATACGTGGTGAGCTGGAGGTCGAAGGCACGCCATGCCGCCCCGACCGACTTGGCCGCCCAGCCGGTGACGCGTACCGGTTCGGCTCGGACGACGCCCATCAGTTGCTCTGGTAGAAGTTGCCGCGCTGAAGGAGGTTCGGCAGTCGGTAATCCTTCTTGATCCCGAAGTGGAGCTGGAGGAAGTACTTCACGATCTCGGTCGCGACGTTTCCCTTGGTCCGCGAATCGTAGGCGAAGGCAAGGACGACGAGGCCTGAATCCGTGCTGTCGAACGAACCATGCTTCGGGTCTCCTGGGACGAACCCGACGAACCAGGAGTGGAAGGGCAGCCTGCCTTTGCTGTCGCGGGTGCCGAACTCAGCCGTCCCCGACTTGCCAGCCACCTTGACGGGCAATTCGACGAGGTTGTACGTATGCCTCAAGGTCACCGTGCTTCGCGCGGCATTGCGCATGATCCGGAGCACGTTCGGCGGCACGCTCATCTTGTGGATGACTTCGGGCTTGAACGGACGGACGACCGTTCCGTCCGCGCCGACGATGTCGCGAACGATCTGCGGCTTGTAGAGCGTGCCGCCGTTCGCGAGAGCGGCATATGCGTTGATCAGCTGGATCGGCGTCACGACGTCGTAGCCCTGGCCGATCCCCGCCTGGTACGTCTCACCCGGGAAGATCTTGTCACCGAGAGCGTCCTGCTTCCATTGATTCGATGGGACGATCCCGGGGACCTCCCCGGGAAGGTCGATCCCGGTCGGCTGGCCGAACCCGTATTGCTTCGCCCAATACGCGAGCCGATCGATCCCGAGCTTGCCGGCCATCTGGAAGAAGAAGGTGTCGCTCGAGTGGCCGAAGCCGCAGTAGATGTTGCAGGCACCGAAGCCGATGTGGTTCCAGTCGTAGAACCGCGTCGAACCCAACGTCAGGTAGCCACGGGTGTGGACCTTCGTCTTGTCGGTGATGCGTTTGTCGGCCAGCGCGCCTGTGCCGGCAACGAGCTTGTATGTCGAGCCCGGCGGGTAGTGGGCCTGGATGGCGTGGTTGGTGAGGGGCTTGTCGGGGTCGTCGAGGAGCTTCTTGAAGGCGTCGTTGCTGATGCCTCGCGCGAACACGTTGTTGTCGTAGGTCGGCAGGCTGACGAGCGCGAGGATCTCGCCGGTCTGCGGGTTCATCGCGATGACGACGCCGCGCTTGATCCCGACCTCTTTCATCGCCCACTTGAGCGCCTTCTGCGCATTCGTCTGCTCCGTCGTGTCGATCGTGAGGCTCAGTGAGTCACCCGGCCGAGCATCCGTCACGGATCGGACCACCTGTGCACGGCGACCCGAACCATCGACCTCGACGGCGTCCGTGCCGTAGGTGCCGCGGAGCTCCGTCTCGTACTCAGCCTCGATGCCGGCCTTGCCGACGAGATCGTCGGGCAGGTAGCCCGCCGACTTGAGCTTCGAGAGCTGGTCGCCGGAGATCGGCCCGGTATATCCCAGGAGCTGCGACATCAGTGGGCCGTCTGCATACCGACGGCGAGCCTCGACGGCGACCTCGACGCCCGGCAGGTCGCTCCCCGACTCCGAGATCACCCGAGCCGTGCTCGCGTTGACGTCGTCCGCGATCCGGACGAGTTCGAACGTCGATCCCGGATTTCCATCGATCGTGCCGTTGATGTCGGCCGCAGGCATGCCGAGCAGGGCCGCGAGCCGGTCGACGACCGCCGGGCGTTGGTCGATCGGGAGATCGGCCGGGCGCAACTTGACGACGAACGTCGCGACGTTCGTGACAAGCGTCCGACCGTTGCGGTCGTAGATGAGGCCACGCGGCGAGACGACGGGTTCGAGGACCGTGCGATTCGTCGGCGTGAGCGTCGCAAGACGTGTGCCGTCGACGATCTGCAGGTAGAGCAGCCGTGCCGTCAGCCCGCTCGCCGCCAGGATGACGATCAGACCGAAGGCGAGAAAACGGGACAGTGACCTGATGGGTTTCGGACGATCGTCGAGGAAGGCGGTCACCAGTCCAACCGTTCGACGCCGGCTCGCCGGCGATCGTGCACAGAGATGAAAAGCGGTCCGATGATCGCCGCGAGGACCGTGTCGTAAACGATCCCTGGCACGACGATCGCGACGGGGTCCGCGACTCTGATGGGGGCGACGAGGGCGTTGAGTGCAACGAAATGGATCATCGAGTAGGCGCCGCTGAGGAGGAGCGTCGCGATGACGGGGACGAGGGGGCGGACCCGGGCGAGCGGATGCGCCACGAGGTCGGTGACAGCGACGCACACAAGGAGCGCGAATGAGGTCGAGCCGACCGGTCGTTGCGCGATGACATCAAGAACGATGCCCCCAACGAAGGCCCAGACGAGCCCGGCTTCGAGGCCGATCGCCACAGCGACGACGATGCCGAACACGAGCACCAAGTGCGGTTCGGCTGTGCCGATTCGAAGGTAGGGACCGACGGTGAGCTCCAGCAGGGCCATCACCGTCGATCCGACCGCGGTCAGCACCAAGGTCATCGGCGAGTCGGTCCTCGGCGGTTTGGCCGAAGGTCGTGCCCGCCCGCACGGTCCCTCGTGTGACGGTCGAACGGCGGCGACGTCGTCTCGAAGTATCCCACGGACGCGGGTCTTCGGCGCGGAAGGGACGCCGCCCGGAGCGCCTCTCACGGACCGATCGCGCGGAAAGCCGGGTGCCTTGTTTCACGTGCAACGCAGGGGTCAGGACACCGTTCCGGCTGTTCCACGTGAAACAACGGGGAGGCCGCGATACGTGTGCGGTAAGGGCGATGTGAAAGACTCCATTGATCGGCCGGGTCGGAGGTTGAATGCCCAGCAATGGTAGAATCATGCACCGTGAGACTGTTTCGAGCAGGGTACTGAGTGGGGCAGACGATCGCCTGCGCGAACCAGAAAGGCGGCGTCGGCAAGACGACGACGGTCGTGAATCTCGGTAGCTACCTCGCCGTCGCCGGCGAGCGCGTCCTCGTCATCGATCTTGATCCGCAGGGAAACGCGACGAGTGGCCTCGGACTCGACCGGAACGCGATCGAACGGTCGGTGTACGACGCAGTCATCGACGGGATCAACCTCGGCGACCTGATCGTATCGGGGCCGATCGATGGCCTCGACGTCGTCCCCTCGGCGATCGCGCTGGCCGGCGCGGAAGTCGAGCTTGCACCGCTGGAGGGACGGGAACGCCGCCTCCGACGGCTGCTCGGCGACGTCGTCGATCTGTACGACTATCTCCTCATCGATTGCCCGCCGTCACTCGGACTCTTGACCGTCAATGCACTGACCGCCGCCGAATCGGTCCTGATACCGCTCCAATGCGAGTACTACGCCCTGGAAGGATTGACCCAACTGCTAGCCACGCTCGATCTGGTTCGCGACCACCTGAACCCGCCCCTTGTCATGAAGGGCGTGGTTCTGACCATGTTCGACGGCCGAACGAAACTGTCGGCCGACGTCTCGGCGGAAGTCAGGCGGCATCTCGGGCCACGCGTCTTTGACACCGTGATCCCACGAAACGTCCGTTTGTCGGAAGCGCCGAGTCACGGGCAGCCCATCACGAGCTACTCGCCGGAGTCGACCGGAGCATTGGCGTATGCCGCGTTGGCGGCCGAACTCCTGCGGCGCGACGGTCGGAGCAGCGCCGACCGCGACGACCGGGTTGCGATGCCGGTGGCTTCATGACGACGCGACCGGAACGGACGCAGGGCCTCGGACGAGGGCTTGCGTCGCTGATCCCGCAGAGAACGGCCGGTCAGCCGACGACGATTGACGTGCCGATCACCCGGATCCGGCCGAACCCGCACCAGCCGCGGAAGCGGTTCGGAACGGATGAGCTTGCTTCGTTGACCGCCAGCATCCAGGAGCATGGCATCCTCCAGCCCATCCTGGACACCGAGACGATCGATGGCTACCAGCTCGTGGCTGGCGAACGACGGCTCCGTGCGGCGCAGGCCGCCGGTCTCGAGCGGATTCCCGCGGTCGTCCGACAACTGGCCGACCGAGAACAGATCGAGCTCGCGCTGGTCGAAAACCTCCAGCGCGAGGATCTCGACCCGCTCGAAACCGCCGAGGCCTATCGCCAGCTGATCGAGGAGTTCGGCTTCACGCAGGACGAGGTCGCCAACCGTGTCGGCAAGGCGCGCTCGACCGTCGCGAACACGCTCCGATTGCTCGACCTGGCACCCGGCGTCCAGGCCGCGGTGGCGGACGGGCGACTGACAGAGGGACACGGCCGCGCGCTCGGAGGCCTCGCCACCGAGCTGCAGGACCGCGTCCTCGATTCCGTCATCGGGCAGGAGCTGTCCGTCAGACAGACGGAGGAGCTCGTCCGGCGGCTGCGCGAACCGAAGCCCGAGCCGACCGGGGCACTCGCTCGCCGGACCGATCCCGAGCTCGAACGGGTCGAGGAAGACCTCCGCCGCTCGCTGGGAACGAAGGTCAGTCTCGCGCGCTCGCGCCGCGGCGGTCGCATCGTCATCGAGTACTACAGCGACGAAGAGCTCGGCCGGCTCTACGAGCGCCTGACCGGAGGAACCGCGTGACCGAGGAAGCCACCCGATCAACGCCGAGCGACCCGACCAACGGCCGGGCCAAGCGGACCAAGGCCGGGGCGTCCGACTACACGGCCGCGAGCATCCAGGTGCTCGAAGGCCTCGAAGCCGTCCGGAAGCGCCCGGGGATGTACATCGGCTCGACCGATGCTCGCGGACTCCATCACCTCGTGTGGGAGGTCGTCGACAACTCGATCGACGAGGCGATGGCCGGCCAGGCGACCACCATCCACGTCACGATCGCGACGGATGGCAAGGTCACCGTCTCCGACGACGGCCGCGGCGTTCCTGTCGGGAGGCATTCGACGGGCAAGGACGCACTCGAGGTCGTCCACACCGTCCTTCATGCCGGCGGGAAGTTCGGTGGCGGCGGATACAAGGTGTCGGGCGGGCTGCACGGCGTCGGCGTCAGCGTCGTGAACGCGCTGTCCTCGTGGATGCGCGTCGAATCGGCCCGCGATGGCTCCATCTGGGCCCAGGAATACGTCCGCGGCAAGCCGACCGGACCCGTCAAGAAGATCGGGCCACAGGGCGCCCGGCGCGGGACGACGACGTCATTCCTCGCCGACCCCGAGATGTTCGAAACGACGGACTATTCCTTCGAGATCATCAGCCAGCGGCTCCGGGAGTCGGCCTACCTGACGAAGGGTGTCTGGATCACGCTCGTCGACGAGCGCAACGATCGCGAACGCTCCTTCTACTTCGAGGGCGGGCTCCAGTCGTTCGTGCGTCACCTGAACCGGAACAAGGAGGCGCTCCACAGCCGGCCGATCTACGTGGAGCGACGGGAAGGCGGGACCGCCGTCGAAGTCGCCCTCCAGTACAACGACACCTACACCGAGAACGTCCTCGCCTTCGCGAACAACATCAACACTGTCGACGGCGGCACGCACGTGACCGGCTTCCGCGCCGCGCTGACGAGCTCGCTGAACGACTGGGCGCGTCGAGCGGGTGTCCTGCGCGACGCGGACGGGAACCTCTCGGGCGACGACGTCCGCGAAGGCCTGACCGCGGTGATCAGCGTCAAGCTGACCGATCCGCAATTCGAGGGCCAGACGAAGGCGAAACTAGGCAATGCCGAGGTCAAGGGCCAGGTCCAGACGGCTGTTGCAGACAGTCTCGGCCAGTATCTCGACGAAAACCCCGCGGACGGACGTCGGATCATCGAGAAGTGCCTCACCGCGGCGCGTGCTCGCGAAGCCGCCCGCAAGGCTCGGGACCTCGTCATCCGCAAGGGCGCACTAGACGGCATGTCACTGCCCGGCAAGCTCGCCGACTGCCAGGAGCGCGATCCCGCGCGAAGCGAGATCTATCTCGTCGAGGGAGATTCCGCTGGTGGCTCCGCCAAGCAGGGCCGCGACCGCCGGTTCCAGGCCATCCTGCCGCTCCGCGGCAAACTGCTGAACGTCGAGAAGGCGCGGCTCGACAAGATCCTCTCGAGCGAGAACGTTCGCCCGCTGATCATCGCGCTCGGCGCCGGGATCGGTGAGAGCTTCGACCTCGCGAAGCTGCGCTACCACCGGATCATCATCATGACCGACGCCGACGTCGACGGCGCTCACATCCGTACGCTCCTCCTGACGTTCTTCTATAGGCACATGCCGCAGGTCATCGACGAGGGCTACCTGTATATCGCTCAGCCACCGCTCTACCGCGTCAGCACGGGCAAGGTGACGCGCTACGCACAGAGCGAGAAGGAGCGAGACAAGGTCATCAAGGACTTCAACGTCAAGAACCTGTCTGTCCAGCGCTTCAAGGGCCTCGGAGAGATGAACGCCGATCAGCTCTGGGAGACGACGATGAACCCCGAGACGCGGACGCTGCTCCAGGTGGACGGCGAGAATGCCGCGCTGGCGGACGAGATCTTCACGATGCTCATGGGCGAGAAGGTCGGCCCGCGGAAGGACTTCATCAAGACCGAGGCGCGCAAGGTGCAGAACCTTGACGTCTGAGGCGACTGGCACTCGGGCGCGACCGGCGATCGAGACGCCGGCCGGTCGCTTCGAGTTCGCGCCCCACAACTGTTTCGCCTGCGGCACCCTCAACACCGGTGGTCTCGGGCTCGACCTCCACCTGGAGCCCGGGCGCTCGTGGGTGGAGCTCGCGCTCGATCGCCGCTTCGAGGGCTGGGACGGCATCGTCCACGGTGGGATCCTCTGCACGATCCTCGATGAGGTCATGGCGTGGGCGCTGGTCGCCGAGGACAACTGGGGCGTCACCGCCCGGATGGCCGTGGACTTCCGGCGTCCCGTGGCCGTCGGAACGCCGATCCGCGCGGACGGGTGGATCGTCCGGTCGCGGCGTCGCATCGTCGACACGGAGGCGCGAATCGTCGACCCGGCTACTGGTGTGGAGCTGGCGACGGCGACGGGCGTTTACGTCGCTGCCGGCCCGGACCGGAAGCGCGACCTCCGGGAGCGGTACGGCTATCGCCCGAGCGGTGAGGCATCGGCGTGATCGACACTCCTGCCCGCAGCGAGGCGACGGAGCGTGCCGTCGCATTCGTCGCAGCCCATCGCGCGGACGCCGAAGCGCTCGGCGCCGACCTCGCCGAGCACCTCAACGACCCGGACCGGTTCGCCGAGACCCTGACCGCGGCGCTTCGCCGCCTCGCCGACCCGGAGTACCTCGCCGGCCAGCAGCGCGTCGCTCCAGGCATCGGTCCCGTCCACGGCGTCCGCTGGCCGTTGCTGGCGGCCGTCGCACGTGGCTTTCGCAATGCGACTCGTGCCGACCGCGCGACGACGCTCCTGTTCGTCGCCGATCGGCTCTTCCGCGAGGCGGAGCTCGAGGCGCGCTGGTTCGCCTTCGGTCTCCTCGAACGCACCTTGACGGTGGAGAGCGAACGGACATGGCAGCTCCTGCGCCGCGCCGCGCGCGAGGCGGGTGATTGGATCACCGTCGATGCGCTCGCTCATCCGTATGGCAAGGGCATCGCCGCCGAGCCGTACCGCTGGGCGGAGCTGGAGC
This sequence comes from Chloroflexota bacterium, assembly GCA_045804485.1. Classification (GTDB taxonomy): domain Bacteria; phylum Chloroflexota; class Limnocylindria; order Limnocylindrales; family CSP1-4; genus SPCO01. The sequence goes on along the minus strand of JBJMNA010000005.1, from coordinate 693 downwards.
TCCTTGTCTACAGCCCTTCCCGCTGGGAGCGCCGCCTGGTCGGCTCGACCATCGCCACCATGACCCACGTCGATCGGAGCCGCGGACGGGATCCTGATGTCGCCCGACATGCGCTGCCTCTCCTCGGCAACCTGATGGGCGACGCGGAGCCCGATGTCCAGAAGGCGTTGTCGTGGGCATATCGCTCGCTGCTGGCGGTCGACCGCGACGCGACCGTCGCGGCATTGCGCGCCGAGACGGAACGCGCGGCCGCGACGCAGGACGGTCATCGCGCGTGGGTGGTCCGCGACACACTGACCAAGCTCGACCCCGCCATCGCCGATGATTTCCGGACCCAGCTCTCGGGGATCCGCAAGCACGCCGGCGCACCTGCCACCTCTGCCGCGTCCGAAACGGCGGCCCGGTTCGGCGGACTCGGCGACGTGACCGACTTCCCGGAGCCACCGCTCTGATGCGCCCACGCCCTTTGTGTTGCCTCGCGCGCCGACGTGACTTGGAGATGACGTTCTGTGACTGACGATCTCGGGGATATCCGCTCCATCCGCATCGAGGACGAGATGCGGGTCAGCTACCTCGACTACGCGATGAGCGTCCTCGTCTCGCGCGCCCTGCCGGACGTCCGCGACGGCTTCAAGCCCGTCCACCGCCGGATCCTGTACGCGATGGGCGAGATGGGGCTGTCCGCCACCAGCT
>JBJMNA010000004.1:0-14302 GCA_045804485.1 Chloroflexota bacterium | reverse complement strand
GGAGACCCGGATCGAACGCGATTCGATGGGCGAGATGGAAGTGCCGGCCGACGCGCTGTACGGCGCGTCGACGCAGCGGGCGGTCCTCAACTTCCCGATCTCCGGCCAGGGGATGCCACGTCGGTTCCTGCGCGCGCTCGCACTCATCAAGGTCGCGGCCGCGGAGACGAACCGCGGCCTGGGGCTGCTCGACCCGGACGTCGCGGACGCGATCGCCACCGCCGCGACCTCGGTCGCGAACGGCGAGCATGACGACCAGTTCCCGATCGACATCTACCAGACGGGATCGGGCACGTCCACGAACACCAACATGAACGAGGTCGTCGCCCACCTCGCCGCCGCGAGCCTCGGTGACGGTCGGAGGGTGCACCCGAACGACGACGTCAACCGCTGCCAGTCCTCGAACGACACGATCCCGACCGCGCTCCAGCTCTCGGCCGCCCTGGCGATCGAGGAGGAGCTCCTGCCCGCGCTCGAGCGCCTGCACACGGCACTCGTCGCCAAGGAGCAGGAGTTCTGGCCGGTGGTCAAGACGGGCCGGACGCATCTGCAGGATGCGACCCCGATCCGCCTCGGGCAGGAGTTCCGTGGCTACGCCGGCCAGATCGAAGCCGCGCTTCGACGCGCGCGGGCGGCCCAGGCGGAGCTTCTCGAGGTGCCGCTCGGCGGGACGGCGGTCGGGACGGGGATCAACGCGCACCCCGAATACGCGCTCCGTGCCTGCGCGCGGCTCTCGACGCTCACGGGGCTCACGGTCCGGGAGGCGGACAACCACTTCCACGCCCAGTCCACGATCGACGTCGCGATCGCCGCGCACGGGGCCATCCGGACGATCGCCCTCAGCCTGTGGAAGATCGGCTCGGATCTGCGACTCATGGGGATGGGGCCGCGAGCCGGCATCGCCGAGCTTGCTCTGCCGGAGACCCAGCCCGGGTCGAGCATCATGCCCGGAAAGGTCAACCCGGTGATCATCGAGAGCCTGACGATGGTCGTCGCGCGCGTCGTCGGCAACGACGCGACGGTCGCTTTCGGCCAGACCGGCAGCTTCCTCGAGCTGAACGTCATGCTCCCGGTGACGGCGGACGCCCTTCTCGAATCGATCGCGCTCCTCGCCGCTGCCACCGACAACCTCAGCGCCCGCTGTGTCGAGGGCGTCACCGCCACCGACCGTGGACCGGCGCTCGTGGAACAGGGGTTGATGCTGGCGACCGCGCTCGCGCCGGTGATCGGCTACGACGAGGCGGCCGCGCTCGCGAAAGCGGCCTTCAAGGACGGCCGCACGATCCGGGAGCTCGCGATCGAACGCGGGATGGAACCGGCCGAGGTGGACCGGCTGCTCGACCCTGCGGCGATGACGGAACCGGGCCTCGGTGGCGGTCCCGCGGGCGGCTGACCGCCGACGACCGACGCGACCGCGCGGCTACAATCCGCCCGATGACTGACACCCGACTGTGGGATCGCGCCGCCGTCGTCCCGGCCGCCGTGGACGGGCGCCGCCTACCGGAGGTCGTCGCACTCCCCGCCACGCTTCCGTCGGTCGCCGAGCTGTTCGATTTCATGCGCGACGCCGAATGCCGGTTCGGGACGCTCCGGATGCGCATCGAGGAGCGCACGGGCACGTCGCGCGGCGAGGACCTCGTCTACATGGATGCCGTCCTGCGTCATCCCGGCGACGCGCGCGTCACGACGACCCGGCCGGGTGAGGGAGTCCGCGCGGAGTACGAGATCTGGGTCTCCGACGGCGACCTCGTCCGGACCTACTCGAGCACGCATCACCTCGGGACGCAGCGGCCGATCCGGAATCGGCCGCGCGGCCTCTCCGACCAGGACTTTCCCGGCCCGTCGCGCGTCTACGAGCCGATCACCGCGTTGCCCGCAGAGACGCTGCCCGAGACGTTCGTCCACCCCGCCGGATACTGCCAGAACGTGCTGTCGACGGGCCGCTGCACGGTGACCGGCACCGACGTGGTCGGTGGCCGCGAGGCCGTCCTGCTCGAATGCGACCATCCGCGGGCGACCGAGCTGCCGGGCGACCGGCCGGACTTCCACATCTCGATCGCGGTCGATCGCGAGACCGGCGTCATCCTCCGGCTGGTGGAGTCGATGGGCGGGACGATCACGCGCGATGCCGAGGTGGTCGACCTCCAGCCCGACACGACGCTCCCGGCGACCGTGTTCGACTTCGCCTTCCCGAGCGGGACGACGATGCTCTACTGATGAGCGACGCCGGCGAGGGCCAGGGTCACGGGCAGAAGCATCATCGACTCCTCGAGCTCGAGGAGATGGTCCGCAACGGACAGATCGACACCCTCGTGATCGCGATCACCGACATGCAGGGCCGGCTCATGGGCAAGCGCGTCCAGGGCCAGGCGTTCCTCGATGGCGTCGTCTCGCACGGCGCACATTTCTGCACCTATCTCCTGGGAACCGACATGGAGATGAGCACGCCCGAGGGGTTCAAGCTCATGAACTGGGAGACGGGCTACGGCGACTGGATCGCCGAGCCCGTCTGGGACCAGCTCCGGGTGCTCCCCTGGCTGCCGGGCACCGCCATGGTCCTCGCCGACGTCGTCGACGAGGAGACGGGTCTCGAGGTCCCGATCGCGCCACGGACGATCCTCAAGCGCCAGATCGAGCGGGCGGCCGCGGCCGGATTCGTGCTGAAGGCGGGCTCCGAGTTCGAGTTCTACGTGCTCAAGGACTCGTGGGAGAAACTGGCAAAGCGAGGGTGGCCCGTGCCGCGCCCGTTCGGCCACTACAACGAGGACTACCACCTGCTCCAGGCGACGAAGGCCGAGCCGCTCCACCGGCTGCTGCGGAACCAGATGACGGCGATCAACGTTCCCATCGAGTTCAGCAAGGGCGAGGCCGCGAACGGCCAGCACGAGGTCAACATCCGCTACGACAACGTCCTCGAGTCGGCCGACCGGAGCGTCGTCTTCAAGCACGGCGCCAAGGAGATCGCCTACCTGAACGGCTGGGGCATCACCTTCATGGCCAAGCCCGACCATCACTGGACCGGGTCGTCCGGGCATCTTCACATGAGCCTCTGGGATGCCGCGCGCGACGTGCCATTGATGAACGCCGGGGACGGGCAGCCCGCCGGGCCGTACGGGCTGTCCGAGGTCGGGCAGCACTTCGTGGCCGGGATGATGAAGCTGTCCCGAGAGCTGGCGGTCTTCATCGCGCCCTTCATCAATTCGTACAAGCGCTACGCCTCGCTGTCATGGGCGCCGGTCAACGTCGTGTGGGGTCGTGACAACCGCACGACCGGGTTCCGGCTCGTCGGTCGCGGGCCGGCCCTCCACGTCGAGGACCGCTTCCCGGGCGGCGACATGAACGCGTATCTCACCTACGCCGCGATGATCGGCGCGGGGCTCTACGGCATCGAGCACGAGCTGCCGCTGGATTCCGAGTTCAAGGGCAACGGCTACCTGGCGAAGGGTGTCGAGCGGATGCCGCGGGCGCTCTACGAGGCGATCTGGGAGCTCGAGCGCTCAGAGGCGGCGGTCGAGATCTTCGGGCAGGACGTGGTGGACCACTACCTGAACGCGGCCCGCGTCGAACAGGAGACGTACGACTCGATCGTCCATCCCTGGGAGCGCGAGCGCTACCTGGAGCGAGGCTGAGCGTCGGGCCGACGCTCGCCTCTGGGACGCGCCCCGCACTGCGTCCCCAAGACGCAGGATCGCCACGGCCAAATGTGAACCGACGCATAGATTCCGCCGGGACTGCATGAATGCGACCGCGGCGACGCTCGGATGTGCCCGAGGCGCGTCTGAGGGACGCGGATCACTCTTTGGGACCATCCGCAGCCCAGACGGGACCGCGATCCCGGAGCGCGAGCAATTCGTGTGAGGAACACTTCCGCGACATCCCAGCCTCTACCAACCCCCGTTCGAGCACAAATCACGCGAAACACGACGTCGGCCATGCCCAACTGTTGGGATCCCGTTCCTGGCAGGGACACTGCCGACGTCAGCCGGCTGCCGCGACCTCGCGTAGCCGCCGGGCGACGTCGATGTGCCCCTCCCCGTCCGCGACGTCCGCGGCCGACGCCCCGTCCTCGGTGACGGCGGCCGGATCCGCCCCCGCCGACAGCAACAACTCGACCAGCTCGATGTCGCCGTGCTGGGCCGCCGCGTGGAGCGGCGTGAACCCGTGGCGCTGCGTGGCGTTCACGTCGGCCCCGGCCGCGATGAGAACCCGGCACACCTCGATATGTCGCCCGGCGGCCGCACTGTGGAGCGCCTGGACCTGCAAGTCGTTCGTCGAGTAGGCGTTGACCTCGGCGCCCGCCTCGATCAGCGTCTTCGCAGCTTCGGGCTTGCCGAAGAAGCCGGCGAAGTGGAGCGCCGTGAAGCCGTCGGCCGAGTAGGCCCGCGCCGCCCAGTGGTCCTCCTCGAGGCGCTCACGCAGGCGGTCGATGTACCCGAGCGTCGTGGCCTCGAACACGTCGAGATCGGGGTCCACGGCGAGCAGGGCGTCCGTCGTCGCCCGGTCGAACCGGTAGCGCGACAACATCAGCGCCGATACGCCGCCCCGGTCGCGCGCGGCCGCCAGCCCCGGATCCTCGGCCAGCAGTTCGGTGATGCGCGCGGCGTCGTCAGTCGTGACGGCGTCGATCATGTCCTGGGCGGTGGCCATCGGGCGCTCCACGTGATGCGGGACGGACGAGGCCACGAGTCTAGGCCGTTGCCCGAACGAGCGAAGACCGGGTCCCGTGCCAGCCGAAGCTGGTCGGTGACCCGGCCTCCCGGACCGTCGGTCGGGCACGTCCCCCAGGACACACCCGACGTTCCGTCAGCTCGCCGGCGGGAGGAGAACGCCGTCGATGATGTAGACGGTGGCATTGGCGGTCTGGACGTTGCCGCAGACGACCATGGCCTTGCCATTGACCGTGAAGCTCTCACCGCTGCCGGTGACCGTCAGGTCCTTGCCCGCAAGGGTGGTGTGCTTTCCCGCCAGCGTCTCCGGAGTCAGCCGACCCGGGACGACGTGATAGGTGAGGACCGTGGACAGCAGCCCGGACGGATCGGCCATCGCCTTATCGAGCGTCGCCTTGTCCATCGCCGCGAACGCGTCGTTGGTCGGGGCGAAGACCGTGATGTCCTTGGCGGTGTTGAGCGTGTCACCGAGCTTGGCCGCGGTGACGGCGGTGACGAGGGTCGAGAGGACCGGGTTGTTCGAGGCGGCCGTGGCGACCGGCGCGGTGGCCATGCCCTCGAAGCTGCCGGCACCGGTGGCGGGGACGGCGCCGCAGGCGGAACCGAAGGTGGTGCCGTCCATCATCGCCGCGCTCCCGGACGGTGCCGCCATCGACGGTGCCGCCATCGACGGTGCGGCCGTGGCTGCGGTCGTCGGAGCGGTCGAGGGGACGGCGGACGCACCGCTGCTGGAGCAGGCACCGACGAAGGTGGCCGCGAGGAGGAGGCCCGCGAAGGCCCCGGTTCGATTGCGCTTGATCACGTGGTTCTCCTGTGTGGTGGGCAGAGCCAAAGAAGGCCCGACCCGAGGTTGGATGGACCGCCCGGCGCAGGTGCCCGGACGACGTCTGGTGGGACCGCTCAGGTCACCGTCATGACGACCGAGTGCCAGCCGGTCGCGCCGTCGGGGAACGGGGTCGCTCGCTGTTCCGGCTGGGTCTCGCGGGTCGCGTCCGTCGCGCGGACCTCGAGCGTGTGCGAGCCCGCAGTGGCGTCCCACTCGTGGACCCACTGCCGCCAGGTATCCACGGTATCGACGTCGGCCAGCCGGGCCTCGCTCCAGGCGCCGCCATCGATGCGGACCTCGACGCGCTCGATGCCGCGGTGCTGCGCCCAGGCGACGCCGGCGATGGCGACCTTGCCGGCGTGGACGCGGGCGAAGGGCTTCGGTGCATCGATCCGCGCCATCGTCTTGATCGGCGCTTGCTTGGCCCAGCCGCGCTCGACCCAGTACGGGTCGTAGGCGTCGAAGGTGGTCAGTTCGAGGTCGACCAGCCACTTGCAGGCAGAGACATAGCCAAACAGGCCAGGGACGATCATCCGGACCGGATAGCCGTGGACGGCCGGCAGGGGGACGCCGTTCATCGCCACGGCGAGCATCGCGTCGCGGCCGTCGAGTGCGACCGCGGTCGGCGTCCCGATGGTCATGCCGTCGATCGAGCGCGACACGATCTGGTCGGCACCGGCCTGGACACCGGCCTCCTCGAGGACGGTCGCGAGCGGGATCCCGATCCAGCGGGCGTTGCCCGCGTAGTCGCCGCCGACCTCGTTCGAGACGCAGGTCAGGGTGATGTCCCGCTCGATGGTCGGGTAGGCGAGGAGGTCGGCGAGGGTCAGCGTGACCTCACGGTCGACCATCCCGTGGATCCGGAGGCGCCACTCGTCGGGCGCGATGACCGGGACCTGGAGCGCCGTGTCGACGCGATAGAACGTGGCGTTCGGGGTGATGAATGGGGCGACGCCGGCGATGCCGAGATCCGCCCCCTGCGCGACGGCCGCGAGAGGTTCGAGCGGTGGTGGGATGGCGGGACCTGCCGTTCCGTCGGCGGCAGACGTTCGGCGCGTGTCGATCAGGACGGCGAGGCCTCCCGACGCGGCGATCAGCCCGCCGACGGCAGCCCCCGCGACCAGGAACCGCCGCCGCGAGGCGTGGTCCGGCCCGATCGTGGTCGCGCTGGTCGCATCGGTCGCCCGGGACGCGTTGGTCGGACCTGCCGTGCCCTCGAGGACCCACAGAACGACGATGCCGACCGCGGCCCCGACGACCGCCGGGACCACGCTGAGCGGCGACCCGCCCGGGCGAAGGAAGGCAGCCACGGCCCCGGCGACGCCGAGCGCGGCGATCGCGACCGACGCCAACGCGAGGTGACGTCGTCCGAGCCAGCCGATGGCCATGGCAACGACCAGGAGCGTGAGCGCGATCCCGCCCAGCAACGCGACCTTGTCATTCGCACCAAAAGTCCGGATCGCGAACGACTTGAGCCATTCGGGCGTCGCGTCGATGAAGGCCGAGCCGACCGCGAACAGCGGCGAGGAAGCCGGGGCGATCAGAACGGCCGCGAGATGACCGACCGATAGCGACGCCGCGGCGGCAAGAACACCACTCAGCATCGCGGCTGGCAGGCTGCCCGGGACGCCGTTCATCGCACGAGCGAGGATGCTGGGAGCGGCTGCATGGAGGGAACTCACCAACTGGGTTCGCCCATGGGCCGCTCCGGGATGGCCGAAAGCGGCGATTGCAACATCACTGCAACCTTTGGCGGCGACGCGCGCCCGCGTCAGCCGAGCGCTACTCTGACGGCCACGGGCGGCGGGGAGGCCGCACATGAGGGAGTGCGATGCGACTCGAGGACAAGGTCTCGATCATCACGGGCGGCGGTGGCGGGATGGGCCGAGTCGCAGCGCTCATGTTCGCCGCGCAGGGAGCCAAGGTCGTCGTCGCCGAGTACAGCGAATCCGCTGGCGCTGAGACGGTCGACCTGGTCGAGAAGGCCGGCGGAACGGCGACCTTCGTCAAGGCCGACGTGTCGAACGAAGCGGACGCGAAGGCGATGGTCGACCACGCGCTCGCGACCTACGGCCGGCTCGACACGCTCTACAACAACGCCGGCGTCATGCCGGAGGCGGACCATTCCGTCACCGACACCGACGTCGCGACCTGGGATCAGGTCATGGCGGTCAACGTCCGGGGCGTCTTCCTCGGCTGCAAGTACGCGATCCCCGCGATGGTCGAGGGCGGCGGCGGCTCGATCATCAACATCGCGAGCTTCGTCGCACTTATCGGCTGCAGCGTCCCTCAGGACGCATACACGGCGTCAAAGGGCGCCGTCCTGTCGCTGACCCGAAGCCTCGCGGTGCAGTTCGGTCCCAAGGGCGTCAGGACCAACGCGATCTGCCCTGGCCCGGTCGAGACACCGTTGCTCATGGATTGGCTGGTCAAGGACGAGGCCGCAAAGCAGCTCCGGCTGGCGCGCAATCCGACCGGCCGCTTCGGCAAGCCCGAGGAGATCGTCCATATGGCCGTCTACCTCGCCTCGGACGAGTCGCGCTGGACGAACGGGGCCTCGCTCGTCGTCGATGGCGGGATCACCGTGAACTACTTCTGATGACGGAGGAGGCCGAGTCCGTGGCCAGCGGTCGGATCGCGATCGGCGTCGACGTCGGTGGCAGTGGCGTCAAGGCAGCCGTCGTTGACGTCGAATCAGGACGACTTCGGTCCGAGCGCATCCGTGTCGCGACCCCGATGCCATCGACGCCGGACGCCGTCCTCTCGTCGGTGTCTGGACTCGTGAAGAGGCTGTCCCGCTCGAGCGGGCTCGGTGAGTCGACGCCCGTGGGTCTCGGTCTTCCCGGTGTCACCATCGACGGGCGCTTGATGTCAGCCGCGAACATCGATCAGGGCTGGATCGAATTTCCCGTCGTCGAACGGATGGGGCGCCTGCTCAAGCGGCCGGTGTCGATCATCAACGATGCCGATGCTGCCGGGATCGCGGAGATGCGTTTCGGCGTCGGGGCCGGCCAGCGAGGCGTCGTCATCTTCCTGACGCTCGGGACGGGCGTCGGGTCCGGCGTCTTCAATGACGGCGTCCTCGTGCCGAACACCGAGTTCGGGCAGATGGAGATCCGCGGGCGCCCAGCCGAGAAGAGGTCTGCGGCAGGCGCGCGCGCGAAGAGAGGGCTGTCGTGGAAGGCCTGGACCACCGACCTCGACGAGCATCTCGACCGGATCCAGCAGCTGATGTGGCCGAACCTGATGATCCTCGGTGGGGGCGTCAGCAAGAACGCCGACAAGTTCATCCCGAAGCTCACGGTGCGTTGTCCCGTCGTCGCCGCTCAACTGCGCAACGACGCCGGCATCATCGGCGCCGCGATCGTCGCGGCCGAGGCGCCGGCTCCCGCAGAGGAGGCCGCGGTCCCGAACGACTGATGGCTCGGCTCAGGACGGGGTCGGCGTGGTTTGCGGCTCGGGGTCAGTGGGAGCTGGAGTCGTCGGCGAGGTCGGGTGTGGGATCGGGGTTGGCCGTGGCGGCGTGGTCGGCGCGAAACTGGCCGCCGGCGCACCCGCGATCGTGAAGTCGATGGTTTCCTCCAGGATCGCCTCGTCGGAAAGGTCTGACCCGAGAGGCATGTACACGACGTGGTAGTGATACCTCCCCGGCGGGAGGCAGGCCGTCATCTCTGGGTAGAGGACCTCGCCGGTCAGGGATGGCATGCTCGCGCCGGGCTGGATGACCACAGGGTCCCTTGAAACCGTGATCGCGCCACCTGTCGCGTACCAGTTGTCATGTTGGTCATCGGGGTTCACAAGGCATGGGATGGGTGGACCGGAGTAGCTGATCGGCGGGACGAGCGGCTCGATCCATGTCTGGACCGCGCCGGCGGCATACCACGACTTATCGTCGTAGTCGACTCGCGGCAGCGTGATCGGTCGGCTGGAGCGGTTCACGAGCCGAACGTTGAAGTCGATCTGCTCGCCTTGCTCGAAGGTGTCCTTCCCGCTGACGGTTCGAAGGTCTTCCAGGCGGAGTGAGTCGTACACCTCGCTGAGGGTGCTCGGCAACGCGTCGCCGATGAGTCGTCCGTCCGTGGTCAAGGTGATCGAGGTCGCAGAGAAGTCGGTCATGCAGTCGACGCTGCCGACACCTGCCTCGACCAAGTCGTTCGCTGTCATGTGGAGCTCGCCGACCTGCCAGTGGTCGCGAACGGCGTACGGCCAACCGTCGACGATCGACCCATCCGGTCGCAGGGCCACGATCGCCGAGCGGGAACCATCCGAGGAGGCGAGATACAACGTTCCGTCGCGGGCCGTGGCATCAAGCGGATACGAATAGTCCCCTGTGTCGCAGCCCGGTGCGATGAACGAGCCCTTCGTCGTGTATGGCCAGTGGCCGACGTTCTTGGCATGTCCGTCGAGAACGACGACACGCGACGATTCGATGAACATCAGTGACCCATCGGCGCGGAGGGCCGGTGCGGCCGGACTCGCAAGTTCGTACGGCCAGCCGGCGATGATCTCGCCGTGACGGTCATGGCCCCAGATCTTCCCGGATGCGCTGACGTAGAACAGCATCCCGTCGTCCGAGACGACAGGTCCCGATGCGGCGCCGGTCGACCCGCGCGGCCAGCCCGCGAGGACCTTGCCGTCCTGTCCCATCTCCGTGAACTCGGTCCTGCGCGCATCGAACTGCATCTCGGCCAATGGGTGCTCGTACGACCAGGCAACGAGGACACCGTCGCGCTCGACCGTGAAGCCGTGCAGGCCAGCGGCGAACGCGACGGGCCAGCCGGCTCGCTCATGTCCGTCTCGCGCGAGGCGGTGGATGACGTAGCTCTTCTCGCCTTTCGGGCTCGCCGCGGCATAGACCGTCCCGTCTGGTCCGACCGCCACGTGGCGGCTGACCTCGGGATACGTGAAGTCGTTCCAATACGACGACGCGGCGGGCCCCTTGAGCTTCACGGGCCACCCGGGCAATGCGTTCCCGGACCGATCGAGGCCCGTGACGACCGCCTTCCCGTCGGCGGTGCACTCGACGAACGCTGACTCTTCCGGGCCCACCGCGACGTTCGAACCGTCGCAGTTCCCTGCGAGCGCCACCGGCCAGCCGTCCTGCTTCGTACCGGCGCTGCCGTACAACGTCAGGAAGCACTTCGAGTCGTCGTCGCACCCGATCTCGTACCGCGAACCCGCCGGCAGCGCCCAGACGGTGCCCGGGATCTGTGCGGCTGCGTGCGTCGGTTTGGCGGAGCCCGCGACCGCCGGCGGCCCGGACTGGCCCGCGGACGCATCTGGTCCCACGGCGAACCCGCTCGCACTCGGCGACGGCTCGACGACGGTCGCCGGCAGCGGCGATCTCGACGTTCGGATGACGCCGCCGGCGACGAGAGCCGCGACGAGCAGCGCGAGAAGCACGGCGGCGGCCGCGGCGACCAGAACAACGCGCTCGCTCGTTCGCTGCGGTACCCACGAGGACCGAAGCGCGCGGGGTCGCTCCTGCCGCGTCGAGCGGACGGCCTGGTCGACATTCGAGAGCAGCCAGCCGGGCGGCGTCGCGTGCCCGCGACGCTCGAGCATCTTGCGGACGAGGTCGTCAGGGCCGGTCGGCGTCGTCATCGGTTCGCCCCCAGGACGCTGTGGAGCACCTTTCGCGCCTCGTGAAGCCGCCACTTCACCGTCCCGACGGGCATTTCGACGATCGCGGCGATCTCGTCGAGGGGGCGATCGTCGAGGTGGTAAAGGACGATCAGCGTCCTGTCGTCGGGGTCGAGCGTTTCGAACGCGCCTTCGAGAAGGTCCAGGACCTCGACGAGGTCGAAGGAGGTCGTGTCCACGCTCGCGGCGTCGCGGCCGGATCGAGCAGCGGTCTCGTCGGAGACGAGCTCGACCTCACGTCGATGAGTCTGCTGAGGGACGCGCATCCGGCATTCGTTGACGACGATCCGGTGGAACCACGCGTCGAACCGATCGATGTCGCGGAGCTGCGGCAGCTGGCACCACGCCGCCAGCAGGGCGTTCTGCGTGGCGTCGGCGGCGTCAACGTCGCTGCCGACGATGGCCGACGCCAACCGGAAGGCACCCGAGAGACGCGCCGCGGCGATCTGGTCGAACGCGTCGGCGTCGCCGTCGCGGGCGCGCAGGACGAGCCCCGTATCGTCGGGACGTGTCATCGGCGTGACCTGGGCGGTGACGGGCTGCAAGCGGTTGCTCCGATCCCCTACATCGACATGATGCACTGCGAGCGTCTCGCGTTGGCAAAGACGCGCGGCCGAGGTGTGTGTTACCGGCGTCGCGGCTGCCTCGGCGTAGAATCCGCCGACGACCGGCGACCGACAGTGCGCGAGACACGGTCCGATGCGCGAACGAGGAGCAACCGATGACGACAGATGCCACCACCGACGTTCGTGTCACGCAGATGGTCATCGGCGGCGACAGCGTCGACGCGGCCGATGGCCAGACATTCGACGTCGTCGATCCCGCGACCGGCAAGGTGATCGCGACCGCGCCGCTCGGTGGCCGCGAGGACGTGGACCGCGCCGTCGCGGCCGCCCAGAAGGCATTCGAGGACCGCAAGGGCTGGGCGTCGTGGGCCGCCGGCAAGCGTGGTCGTTCGCTGGCGAAGCTCGCCGCGCTGGTCAAGGAGCACACCGAGGAGCTCGCCCAGCTCGAGAGCCGGAACGTCGGGAAGCCGATCACCGGGGCGAGGGGCGAGATCACGGGCGTCAGCCTCGTGTTCGACTACTACGCGGGAGCCGCGAACAAGATCTACGGGCAGACGATCCCTGTCTCGAAGCCTGGGCTCGACATGACGTTGCGCGAGCCGATCGGCGTCGTCGGGCTGATCGTGCCGTGGAACTTCCCCCTCCTGATGGCCTCATGGAAGGTCGCGCCGGCCCTCGCGGCCGGGAACACGGCGATCCTCAAGCCCGCGAGCTACTCCCCGTTGACGGCGATCCGGCTCGGCGAGCTGGCACTCGAAGCCGGCATCCCGGCGGGCGTCCTCAACGTCGTCACGGGACCAGGCGGCTCGGCCGGCGCGTCGATCGCGGCCCACCCGGGCATCGGCAAGGTCGCGTTCACGGGTGAGACGACGACCGGGCAGGAGATCATGCGGCTGGCGTCGGGCAACGTGAAGAAGATCTCGCTCGAGCTCGGCGGCAAGAGCCCGAACATCGTCTTCGCCGACGCCGACCTCGAGAAGTTCGCGCGCGAATCCCCGTATTCGGTGTTCGACAACGCCGGCCAGGACTGTTGCGCCCGGTCGCGGATCCTCGTGGAGCGGTCGGCGCACGATCGGGTCGTCGAGCTGTTCGCCGAAGCGACGCGGAAGGTCGTCGTCGGGCCGCCGTCCGAGGACGCGACCGAGGTCGGGAGCCTGGTGAGCGCCAAGCAGCGCGACCGCGTCCGCGACTACATCGAGATCGGGCTCGGCGAGGGCGCGACCATCGTCGTCGGCGGCGACGCGCCAGCGGACCCTGCGCTCGCGGACGGCGCCTACCTGATGCCGACGGTCTTCGACGGCGTCTCCAACGACATGCGGATCGCTCGCGAGGAGATCTTCGGGCCGGTCGTCTCGGTCATCGCCTTCGACACCGAGGAGGAGGCGCTCCGACTCGCCAACGCCACGCCGTATGGCCTGTCGGGTTCGATCTGGAGTCGGGATATCGGCAAGGCGTTGCGGGCGGCGAAGGCGCTCCAGGCCGGCGTGATCAGCGTCAACTCGAACTCGTCCGTCCACACCGAGGCGCCCTTCGGCGGCTACAAGATGTCAGGGATCGGGCGCGAGCTCGGGATGTCCGCCCTCGAGCTCTACACCGAGACGAAGAACGTCTTCATCGACCTGACGTAGTGGCGCCCGCCGACGAGGCCGGCGCGCCGCGATATCCGACGGTCCTCGCGGCGACGTTCGTCGTCGCGGAGATCGCCGACGTGCTCACCGCGCTCGTCGTGTCGCACGAGCTCAACCCGCTCATCGGCGCGGGACCGCCGGTGGTCTCGATCGTGTTGAAGGTCGCGCTGATCTGCTTCGTCCTGGCGGTCGTTCGCGTCATCGGTCCCCGGCGACCGGTGCTCGCGCGCCTCGTCCTCGTCGTCGGGATCCTCGCGGGGATCGTCGGGACCATCAGCAACACCGACCTGACGCCCTTCCGCCCGTGATCACTCGCCCTCGATGAGGGCGGGCGCGCGGAGGTCAGGGTGCCGCTTCGCGAGCCAGTCGCGGAGCATCCAGTGCGTGGTCTTGAAGGCGATGGTCGGCCACGGGATCGCGTCCGGGGCGTAGGCGACGATCTCGGTCGCCTCTGGAGTCGGCGCCGCCTCTCCGCCGACGATGCTCGCCTCGAACGCGATCGTGACGACGCTCGCCTCGAGCCGGGTGTAGAGGCCGACGATCTCGCCAGGCACAACGACCAATCCCGTCTCCTCGCGCGTCTCACGGATCGCCGCCTCGTGGACGGTCTCATCGATCTCGAGGAACCCTCCCGGCTGCGCCCAGGATCCCTTTCCGGGCTCGATGCCGCGGCGGATGAGGACGATCTCGCCCGCCTCGGTGATCGGGAGCGTCGTGACGACGAGCCGCGGGTTCACGTACGCGATGTGCCCGCACACCGTGCATGCCAACCGGTGTCGGTCTTCGCCCTCGACGGCGCCGAATGCCAGAGGGGCGCCGCAGCGCGAACAGAAGTTGAGCGACGCCGCCATCCACCGCGGGACGCCACCGCCCGAGGGCAGGTCCGTCGAGCGGCCGTCCGGGCCGCGGTCGTGTGGGCGATCCGTCATCTGATGCCCGTCACGCGAGGATGACGATGAGCGACGCCGCGAT
>JBJMNA010000003.1:0-15844 GCA_045804485.1 Chloroflexota bacterium | reverse complement strand
TACGTGGCATCGGCCGTCGCGACGCCAAGACCGGACACGAGCCCGTAGACCCGTCCCTCGGCCACGGTCCGTCGGATCACGAGCAGGCTGATCGGACCGACGGCAGCCGCGATCGTGAACCCCAGGATGAACCCGCGGAGCGCGAACGCCGGATCCACGTGTCCTCCCTCTCGGTGAGCATCAAAAAACGCCTCGGCATCGGCCGGGGCGTCACTCGGGCTGGTCGTCGGCGCCCCTCGGGGCGCGCGCGTCAGGTCGAAGTGGCCCCGAGGGGCGCTTGGTTCTCGCGCGTGGTGAGATCGACGGTCGTCATGTCTCGGCGAGGGTGGAGGGCGAGGCGGTCGGTTGTCAATGCCGTTGGCCGGTAGGCTTCGACGATGACGAAGCCGAACGGCCGGCCGCTCAAGGTCGGCATCCAGCTCCCCGAGGTCGAGCGCGAGGTGCGCTGGTCCGAGCTCCTCGACATGGTCCACGCGATCGAGGACACCGGGTTCGATTCGGTGTGGGTGGGCGAGCACCTCCTCTATCGATGGCCCGACCGGCCGCCGCGCGGCCCCTGGGAAGCGTGGACGCTGCTGTCCGCGATCGCGGCCTCGACCGAGCGGATCGAGCTCGGCCCGCTCGTCGCCTGCACGAACTTCCACAACCCGGCCCTCCTCGCCAAGCAGGCCGCGCTCATCGACGAGGTGAGCGGCGGTCGCTTCGTGCTCGGGCTCGGAGCGGGCTGGAACGAGACGGAGTTCCGTGCCTTCGGTTTCCCGTACGACCACCGCGTCGACCGCTTCGAAGAGGCGTTCACGATCATCCGGACGCTCCTCCGCGACGGCGCCATCGACTTCGACGGGCGCTGGTACCAGGCACGCGACTGCGAGCTGCTGCCGCGCGGCCCGCGCGCCGACGGACCTCCGCTGATGATCGGATCGACCGGGCCGCGGATGCTCCGGGCGACGATGGGCTATGCCGACTCGTGGAACGCCTAGTATAACGCGACCGACAACGACCCATCCGGCGTCCCGCGTCTGCGCGGCATCGTCGACGAGGCATGTCGCAGTGTCGGGCGCGACCCCGGGGCGGTCGAACGGACGGTCGCCGCACTCGTCGGGCTGCCGGGCGGACACGGGCGCGTCCAGGGGACTGCCGACCACGGATCCATCGAGCCGCTCCCCGGTGACCCGGCCGCGCTCGCCGACGCTCTCCGCGCGTTCGCGCGCGAAGGGATCGCCCACGTCCAGCTCGTCCTCGACCCCATCACCCTTGACGCGATCCGAGCTGTGGCGCCGGTCTTTGCGGAGCTCGAGCGAGGCTGATCCACGACCGTCGCGGCCCTCGGGAGCGCCGGCGGGAACGGCTGGGTTGCGTGCTAGGATGCCCGGCCATGAGCCTGCCCGCCCGCAGCCCGCGCAGCCGGCCCGCGAACGGTCGCTCCGCTGACGACGTCACGCCGCTCGACAAACGGATCATCGAGCACCTCCAGGCTGATGGCCGGAGACCGTTCACCCAGATCGCGGCGGAGCTCGGCGTGTCCGAGGCTGCGGTCCGAGCGCGGACGAACCGGCTCATCGAGCGCGGCATCCTCCAGGTCGTCGGCGTCACCGACCCGCTGAAGCTGGGCTTCCACCAGATGGCGATGATCGGCATCCGCTGCGAGAGCTCCAAGCTCATCGAAGTCGCCGAGCATCTCGCGGAGATGCCGGAGGTCGATTACGTGGTGATCACGGCCGGCTCGTACGACCTCCTCATCGAGACGGTCTGCGAGGACAACGACGCACTTCTGACGTTCCTCGCCGACCGGCTGCGCGCCATCGACGGCGTCCGCGAGACCGAGACCTTCGTCTATCTCCGGCTGGTGAAGCAGACCTATCAGTACGGGACGCGCTGAGCGGCCGTTGTTCCGGCGCACCGAAGATCGCCGACCGGCCGGGTGGAGCGCGACGAGTCTGTGGATAAGATGGGCTGCAACGGGGTTCGCATACGGCTCGGGCCCCATCCGTAACGAGGGGACGCATTGCCGGTCGAGCCGGTCCTGATCCTGATCGCGGTGGCGGTCACCGCGAACCTTCTCGTGATGGCAGCGATCCTGCTGCCGCCGCTCGTCGGCCGGGTGAGTCCGCTCGCGCGCGAGATGCCGCCATCGCCGACGGAGGCTCGCCGGGCGGCCGAGGCGGCCGTGGTGGGCGGGGTCGAGACCTCCGCGACCGACGACGGCGTGCCGGCCCAGACGTATGACCGCGTCGTCCGGATCGTCGCGTGGGTCTTCATCCTCGCCACGACCGTCATCGTCGGGGTGACGGGACTGTGGCCAGACACCGAAGCGGCGATCCTCATCCTGCTCGCGTTCGCCGCGCTCTTCGTCGTCGTCGTCCACGACCTGCTGCCGTCGGAGACGCTCGGACCCGCCAAGTTCGTCGTCGAAGGATCGGTCGCGCTCACCGGCGCGACGTTGCTCGTCGCCTTGACCGGCGGGGTCGCGAGCCCGTTCTTCTTCGCCTTCCCGCTCATCGTCGGCGGTGCCGCGCTCGTCGTCTCGCCGCCGATCACCCTGACGCTCGTCACGGCGGCCGCGGTGGGATATGTGCTTGCCGTGGTGGCCGGGTCGGACGCGGGCCTCGGGCCGGCGACGGCGGCTGTGGTCGGCATCAACCTGACCGCGCTGGTGCTCATCGCCTATGTCGCGATGGTCATCGCGCGCGCACAGCGGCGGACGCGCGACGCAGCCATCCGGCTGTCCACGGTCGACTCGCTGACCGGGCTCTTCAACCGGACCTTCTTCTTCGCCGCGATGGAGCGCGAGATCGCCCGAAGCGCCCGGTCGGGTCGCGGCTTCTGCCTCCTGATGATGGATCTCGACGAGCTCAAGGCGATCAACGACCGGCTCGGTCACTTCACGGGCGACAAGGTCCTGCGGGGCGTCGGCACGGTCATCACCCACGGCGTTCGCCAGATCGACACGGCCGCGCGCTATGGCGGCGACGAATTCGTCGTCCTCCTTCCGGAGACCGACCCGACCGGCGCCTACGTCCTCGCCGAGAAGATCCGGCTCGGCGTGAACGACATGCCCATCGAGATGCCGAGCGATGCGCACCGCCCGTCGCTGTCGATCGGCGTCGTCGCGTTCCCGGACGACGGACGGACAGCAGACGAGTTGATCATCAGCGCGGACGGCGCGATGTACGCCTCGAAGCGCGCGGGGAAGGACCGCGTGACCGGCGTCCCGGTGCCCCGATCGGAGCGTCCCGCGACGTCGGTGTAGCATCGGGCCGTGAGCGACGACGGCCTCGACCTCCACCTGCCCGCCACGCCCGACGCCGCAGGTCCTCGGGCCATCTCGGCGGTCGACGCCGTCGCTCGGGCCATCCCGGCGCAGCAAGCCGTCTAGGGGCCAGAGCCATCGCGAGCCCGGCCGTCATCTCGGCGGCCCGAACCCGACCGTCCGGCAGCAACATCCCGGCCCGGCTTGGCTACGGGCTGTGGCATCTGTTCACGTCGGTCGATTTCGCGGTCTTCCAGATCATCTTCCTGGCGCTGCTGGCGGTCGTCGGGATGACGATCAAGCAGCTGCCCGACTTCGCCTTCCGTTCGGCCACCGACTACGCGCAGGCGATGGATCAGACGCACGCCCGATACGACCCTGTCCTCGGCGCCGCCGTGGTCGACGTCATGGAACGGCTGTCGGTGTTCGCGATCTTCCGGTCTCCGTGGTTCAGCCTGGGGCTGGTCGTGCTCGTGACCTCGATCGTCGTGTGCACGCTCGACCGGACCCCGCGGCTGTGGCGAGGGGTCAGCGACGTGCGTGTCGCCCAGCCCGAGCCGTACTTCGACCCGCGCTTGCCGGACCGGGCCGCGATGGACGGCGTCGCGCCCGATGACGTCCGCCGCGTGCTCCGTCGGTCGGGGTTCCACGTCCGCGAGGAAACGGAGACCGACGGTACCCGGTTCCTCTACGGCGACCGCCACCAGTACACCAAGATGGCGACGCTGCTCACGCATCTCGGGCTGGTCCTGTTCCTCGTGGCCGCTGCTGCGACCTCGCGCCTCGGCGACGAACAGGGACTCGTGGTGGCCGAGGGCGAGGCGCTCACGGTCCAGCCGATCGGGACGCCCGGGCTCCTGCTCGTCCGCAACCTCGACTTCGAGGCGCCCGGCCTCGACTCGGGCCGCGCGAGTGACTTCACGACCGATCTCGCGGTCTACCAGGACGGCCAGCAGATCGCGCGCAAGACGATCCGCGTGAACGATCCACTCTCGGTCGCCGGGTACACCTTCCACCAGAATGGTTTCGGGCCGGCGCCGCATCTGACGCTGAAGTCGGCTGCCGGCGCGATCCTGTGGGACGCGCCGGTGCCGATGACCGACGCCGTCTCCGGCCGGCCGTACGCATCGATCGGGATCCCGGGTCGCGCGATGGGACTGAAGCTGCTGCTCGACAAGGCGGCTGACGGGACCGGAGTCCTGATCGCGGTCCCGTACCGCGCCGTCGGGACGGCCGCCGATGGCACTCCCATCGAGGATCTCTACGCCGCGGTCGATCTCCGCCGAGGCGACACGAAGGTCTCGCCGGATCTCGATCTCTCGATCGGCCTCACCGATTTCAGTGACTTCACCTTGCTCATCGCGAAGCGAGACCCGGGACAGGGTCTCGTGTGGGTCGCGTTCGCCTGCCTCATCGCCGGGATCACGATCACGTTCTACCGGCCGCGCCGGCGCGTCTGGACGCGGATCGACCCCGACGGCACGCTCGGCATCGTCTGGCGCTCCGACCGCTATGTCGACGTCGAGCGCGAATTCGGGCGCCTGCTCGACCAGCTCGTGGCCGTGCGCCGGCCGATCCAGGACGCGCGCACGTCGCCTCCGTGAATCGTCCGGGACGCACAACCCTCGAGGGTCGCGGTCGGCGCTGAATCGCAACCTTTCCGCTGGTACCCTTCGGGCAAGCCTTCGCGCGCGCCCAGTCGTGACTCCTGCACGACACCCCGGACAGGCCTGCGGCTGGACACGTGCGTGCCATACCGCACCCGCCCATCGTCTGAGTGCCTCGGACGGACAGGAGATCGATGACCGCACGACAGGCCGCCATCGCGGAGATCGCGAAGCATCGGGTCGCGAAGACCCAGGACTACCTCAAGGACGCCGGCGCCGACATCTACGGCAGCTATGTCTTCGATGAGGGCGCCCAGCGCCAGTACCTGGCCAAGCCGATCTTCGCGAAGCTGCGGCGCACCATCGACGGCCAGGAGCCGTTCGATCCGGCCATCGTCGACGCCGTCGCGCATGGGGTGAAGGAGTGGGCGCTGGCTCACGGCGCCACGCATTACACGCACTGGTTCGTGCCGATGACCGGCTCGACGGCCGAGAAGCACGACTCGTTCCTGACGCCGACCGGCGACGGTCAGACCATCGCGGAGTTCTCGGGCAAGAACCTCGTCCAGGGCGAGCCCGATGCGAGCTCGTTCCCGTCGGGCGGGCTTCGCGCCACGTTCGAGGCGCGCGGCTACACGGGCTGGGACGTGACCAGCCCGATCTTCCTCCAGGTCGAGACGAACGGCGTCACGATGACGATCCCGACGGCGTACGTCTCGTACACGGGCGAGGCGCTCGACTTCAAGATCCCGCTGCTCCGCTCCCAGGAGGCCCTTGGCGCCCAGGCGCTCCGGGTCCTGCGCTGGTTTGACAACACGACCTCTAGCCGCGTCTTCACCAACATCGGGCCCGAGCAGGAATACTTCCTCGTCGACCGGCGGCTCGCCGAGCAGCGGCCCGACCTCCTCCTGACCGGCCGGACCCTGTTCGGAGCTCCGTCACCGAAGGGGCAGGAGCTCGAGGACCAGTATTTCGGCCCGATCCGTGAGCGGATCCTGGCGTTCATGATGGATCTCGACCGCGAGCTGTGGCGGCTCGGCATCCCCGCGAAGACGCGTCACAACGAGGTCGCGCCCGGCCAGTTCGAGATGGCGCCCGTCTACGAAGCCACGTCCGTTGGGTCGGACCACAACATGGTCGTGATGAGCCTCATGCGCAGGCTCGCGGCACAGCACGGCCTGATGTTCCTGATCCATGAGAAGCCGTTCGCGGGGATCAACGGCTCGGGCAAGCACAACAACTGGTCGATGGCGACCGACGACGGCGCCAACCTCCTCGACCCCGGTGACGATCCGCACGCCAACGCCCAGTTCCTCGCCTTCCTCGTCGCCGTGATCCGCGCGGTCAACGTCCACGCGGACCTCCTTCGCGCGAGCATCGCCGACGCCGGCAACGACCATCGACTCGGCGCCAACGAGGCGCCGCCCGCGATCGTCTCGATCTTCCTCGGGGCGCAGCTGGTGGACGTCATCGCCCAGCTCGAGCAGGGCCCCGCGGCTGCATCCAAGAAGGGCGGAGCGATCGAGCTCGGCGCCACCTCGCTGCCGGTCCTCGCCGCCGACGCCACCGACCGCAACCGGACCTCGCCGTTCGCCTTCACCGGCAACAAGTTCGAGTTCCGCGCGGTCGGCTCGTCCGCGCCGATCTACTGGCCGCAGACCGTCCTGAACACCGCGGTCGCCGACTCCCTGAAGCAGCTCGCCGACGAGCTCGACACGCTCGACCACGGCGACTTCGAGAGCCTGACGGCGATCCTGTCGGGCATCGTCAAGGAGAACAAGCAGGTCCTGTTCGAGGGGAACGGCTACTCGGAGGAATGGCACGTCGAGGCGGCGCGCCGCGGTCTGCCGAACAACCGGACGACGGTCGACGCCCTGCCCGCGCTCACGACGAAGACCGCCAAGGCGCTGTTCTCGAGCTTCGGCGTCTTGTCCGAGCGCGAGCTCGCCTCGCGCGTCGAGATCAACTGGGAGCGCTACGTCAAGATCGTCGACATCGAGGCGAGCACGGCCATCGACATCGCCTCGACGATGATCCTGCCCGCCGTCGCGCGGTATCTCGGTGAGCTCGCCGGCGCACCATCGTCGAAGGGCATCAACTCGATCTGCGTCAAGGTGACCGGACTCGCGGACACGCTCGTTGACGCCATCGACGCGCTGCGCGATGCGCAGCACGACGCGCACGAAGCGGGAACGGTCCATGACGAAGCCCGCGCGCTCGCCGCGACCGTCATCCCCGCCCAGGCCGCGCTGCGCGACGTCGTCGACGAGCTCGAGACGGTCGTCGCCGACGACCTCTGGCCGCTGCCGAAGTACCGAGAGCTGCTGTTCCAGTACTAGTCGGGGCGGGGGCGCGGGCCGGGTGACCCTCCCGGTCGTCCGTTCCGTCATGATGGCCCGACCAAGGGGGGCGCTGGTCTACCGCGACCTCGGGCAGCTCGAGAGGGGTCATCACCTGTGAACGTCTATTACGTCGGCGGCATCATCCTCGGTGCCGTCCTCTGGATCCTCTGCGCCTACTACTGCTACCAGGTGGCGCCGCGGTTCCAGCGCCGAGCGGCGGTCTGGGCCGTCCTCGGGCTGCTGTTCGGGCCGCTCGCGCTGATGGCGCTGTACGTCCTGCCGAAGGGTTCGCACGTGTCGGACAAGGGTCGCGGCGCGGAGCCCGGTCATCCTGGGACGAAGCATGACAAGCAGGCGGAGCTGTACGAGGTGCCCAAGAAGCACCACTGACCGGCGTCCTGCCGGCGTCCGTCCGGGCGTCCGTCCCCGCCTCCGTCCGGCGTCCGTCGAGCGTGCCGGTTGGCCCAACCGGGTAGGCCAATCTGCGGCACGATACGGCCGTGCCGCCCATCACGATCCACCCGATGCGGTCGCTCGGCCTCCTGTCGGTCGCGCACGCCATCAACCATGCGCAGGCCGTCATCCTGCCGATCATCTTCCTCAAGATCATCGATGAGTTCGGCGTCGGCGTCGAAACGATCGCCTTCCTCGCCGCGATCGGCGCGTTCCTCGCCGGTGCCGTCCAGCTGAGCTATGCCGGGCTCACGCGTGTCGTGTCGCGGCGGCGGCTGCTCGGTTTCGGCGGGATCCTGTTCGGGGGCGGCTTCGCACTGACGGCGTTCGCGACGAGCTTCGCGACCTATGCGATCCCGAACGTCGCGTCGCGGATCGGTGGATCGCCACAGCACCCTGTCGGGAATGGCCTCCTCGCCGAACAGTTCCCGCCGGACAAGCGTGGCTTCGCGATCAGCGCCCACATCGCGGGCGGGAACGTCGGCACGGTCGTCGTCGCACTCGTCGGCGTGCCATTGATCGCGGCCGTCGGCTGGCGCGGCGCGGCGATCGTGTTCGGTCTGCCGGCGATCGCCGTCGCGATCCTCATCCTGCTGTTCGTCCGCGAGCGCGGCACGGACCGGGCAGCGGCGCTCGCCGGCGGGAGCGTCCGGTCCGCGTTCGGCAAGATCCTGCGCGACCGCGACCTGCTGTGGCTCTACCTGACCTCGGCGCTCGGCGGCGGCGGCCGCGGGCTCGGTGTGGTCAACCTCTTCGCGCTCTTCTATATGACTCGTGTCATCGGTCTCGACGAGGGCACGTCCGGGCTGATGTACGGCGCGCTGATCGTCTTCTCTGTCCCGATGCCCATCGTCGCCGGGTGGCTGTCCGATCGCATCGGGCGGAAGCCGCTGATCATCGGCGTCTACCTCGGCGGGGCGCTCGGCTTCATCGTGTTCCTGGCCGCCGGCTCGAACCTCGTGCTGCTCTGGATCGGCATCGTCCTGATGGGCCTGTTCACCTTCGCCGAAAGCCCGCAGCTCCAGGCGCTGCTCGGCGACATCGCGCCGCCGTCGACACGGGATGCGTCGTACGCCCTCTATTTCGCGATGGCGTTCGGCGTCGGCTCGCTATGGACCATCGTCTACGGCATCGTCATCGACGCGCTGGGTGAAGCCCAGGGCGTGCCCGTCGTGTTCGTGTTGATGGCCATCACGTTCGTGCTCGCGGCGCTTGGCACGGTGCCGATCCGCGCCGAACAGAGGGCCCGCGAGAACGCGGCGTTCGAGGCGACACTCGGGTAGGGCCTGGAGGCGGCGACGGGCCGCGGTTCGGCACATTCCCACCTGGAGGCGCACTCGGCAGGTGTCTCGTTCCGGACGGGCATTCCCGAGTCGTCTTGATGCTCTGGCAAGCATCAAGCCGCGGTCCGGCGTCCCGACGGCTGCCGGGAACACGGCTCAGCTTCGCCCAACGCCCACCGAGTGGGAATCCGACGACGGCCGAGGCGCCACGGCCGAGGCGCCACCGGCGCGGCTGGCATACTGCCGCGGATGGACGCCCGGATCCTGCTCGTCGAGGACGACCCGTCGATCCGTGAGGTGACGGCGATCGGCCTGGGGAACGCCGGCTTCACGGTCGCAACCGCCGCGGACGGCGCGGAGGGCCTCGAGCGCTTCGCGGCCGAACCCTTCGACCTCGTGCTCCTTGACGTCATGCTGCCTCGCCTCGACGGCCTCGAGGTGTGCCGGGAGATCCGCCGGACCTCGACGGTGCCCGTCGTCATGCTGACCGCGCGCGCCGACACGATCGATGTCGTCGTCGGCCTCGAGGCCGGCGCCGATGACTACGTCAAGAAGCCCTTCGAGGTCCCCGAGCTCGTGGCGCGCGTCCGTGCTGCGCTCCGGCGGGCCGGACGGGGTCCTGACGACGCCGCTCGCCTCCACCTCGGCCCGGTCGCCATCGATCTCGCCGGGCGGACGGTGACCCGAGACGGCCAGGACGTCGCGCTGACGCGGACCGAGTTCGACCTGTTGACCGAGCTCACCCGGCACGCCGGCCAGGTCCTGAGCCGCGACACGCTGCTGGACCGCATCTGGGGCTACGACTACCTGGGCGACTCCCGGTTGGTGGATGTCGCCGTGGGCCGCCTCCGAGCAAAGATCGAGCCCGATCCGGCGTCGCCGACCCTCATCGTCACCGTCCGCGGCGCTGGCTACAAGGCGGTCCGCTGACCCTGTGGCGAGACTCCGTGGCATCCGCGCACGCCTTGCCGCGACGCTGGTCGCGCTCGTTGCCCTCACCGCGATCCTGCTCGGTGCCGGCGCCTATGTCTTCGTCGAGACGAGCCTCCACGACCAGGTCCTCCGCGACGCCGCGGCCCAGGCACGGTTCGACCTGTCCGAGACCGTCCCCAATCGCGGCCTGCCCGCCCAGCCGACGCGCGACGACATCGTCGACAGCGGTCTCCGCCAGACATTCCTCCAGCGCGGCGTCGACACCGTCATCGACATCGGCGGTGGCGAGCCGGTCGTCTCGAAACCGGACCTCGTCGGCGCGCTCGCCCAGCTGCCGGACGACTTCACACGGCGAGTCGGCGCCGGCGAGCTCGCGTACACGTGGACATCGGTCGCCGGGCGCCCGAGCCTCGTCGTCGGTGGCCGTGTCGGTGGTGCCGGCCCGGCCTTCTACTTCATCCACGACGTCCGCGCAATCGACGAGGCGCTCGGCCAGTTCCGGACCGCGCTGACCGTCGGGAGCATCGCCCTCGTCCTCGTCGCGTTGCTCGTCGCCCAGTGGGTCGCGCGCAGGATCCTCGCTCCGGTGCAGGCTGCGAGTCGGGCGGCCGAGGCGATCGAGCATGGCGACCTTACCGCCCGCGTCCCGGTGACCTCCGACGACGAGTTCGGGACATGGGCGGACCGTTTCAACCGGATGGCGGAAGCGCTCGCGCAGACGATCGGGCAGCTCGAAGCGGCCGAGGCGCAGAACCGCCGGTTCGTGGCCGACGTCGCCCACGAGCTCCGGACACCGCTCGGTGCGCTCGTCGCCGAGGCATCGATCCTGCGCGAGCACCTCGATGCGCTGCCTCCCGAAAGCCGTCGTGCTGGCGAGTTGCTCGTCTCCGATGTCGGTCGCTTGCGCTCGCTGGTCGACGACCTGATGGAGGTGTCCCGCTTTGATGCGCGGGCAGAGACCATCACCGTCGAGCCGGTCGAGCTCGGCAGGCTCGTCAGGATGGCGACCGTGTCGCGCCTGCCCGAGGCCACGATCTCGCTCCCGGAAGGCCCGGTCGTGATCGACACCGACGCGCGCCGGTTCGATCGCATCCTCGCGAACCTGCTCGACAACGCCCGCGAGCACGCGCCCGCCGCGCCGGTCGGTGTCTCGCTGGCGACGGACGTCCCGGCAGGCGAGGTCGTGGTCGCCGTCACCGACCGCGGACCGGGTGTCCCGCCAGAACGGTTGCCGCGGATCTTCGAGCGGTTCTACAAGGCGGACCCGTCGCGGCACGGCGGGAGCAGCGGTCTTGGCCTGGCCATCGCCGCCGAACACGCAGCATTGCTCGGGGGTTACCTGACGGCGTCGAATCTCGCCGGGGGCGGGCTGCGCATGGAGCTCCGGTTGCCTGTGACGGGATCGTTACCGCCCGGCGATGCCACGGCGACCGACGGCCGGGATGCTGGGCAGACCGATAACCAGCCACCAGGAGCCTGACTCATGAGCCCCAGTCGTTCGGTCCACCTGTCACTTGCCATCGTCGCCGTCATCGCGCTCGTCGCCGGATGCACCGGCGGCACAGGGGGGCTCGGGGCCGTCCCGACATCCGCTCCGACGGCATCAGCCGAGCCCACAGGGCCGGATCTGACGCCCGGAGCGAGCGGGAGCCCCACCCCATCCGATGAGCCGACCATCTCGAGCGAACCGTCCGACGAGCCGACCGCGTCAGCGGACACCACCTCGGCGCCGACGTCGGCTCCCTCGAAGACCGCCGCTCCCGCGGCCACGATGATCGTCCGGGCCTACTTCGTCCTCGGCGGCGAGCCCGGCGTCGCGGGTCTGGTCCCGGTCCTGCGCGAAGTGCCGAAGTCCACGGCAGTGGCCGCCGCGTCGATGAAGGCGTTGCTTGCCGGACCGACCGCGAGTGAATCCGGCGATCGCCGGATCTCGACGGCGATCCCGGAGGGCACCACGCTCAAGAGCATCAGTGCCAAGAACGGTGTCGCGACCGTCGATCTCTCGACCGAGTTCGACTCCGGCGGCGGGTCGGCGTCGATGCAGTACCGCCTCGCGCAAGTCGTCTACACGCTGACGCAGTTCGGCACGATCAAGTCGGTGGTGTTCCAGATCGACGGCGAGACGGTCACGGTGTTCGGGAGCGAGGGGATCGTCCTCGACGGCCCGGTCGGCCGGGCGGATTACTTCGACCAGCTCCCGGCGATCTTCGTCGACCGACCGGCCTTCCGGGCCGGGTTCGCCTCGGGCGGACGGGTGAGCGGCAACGCGGACGTCTTCGAGGCGACGTTCCGGATCGCCATCCTCGACGCGAACGGTCAGTCGCTGGTCGACCAGCAGGTCATGGCCACGTGCGGCACCGGCTGTCGCGGGTCGTTCGACGCGACGCTCCCGTACACGGTGAGCAAGGGCCAGTGGGGCACGCTTCGCGCGTATGAGCCATCAGCAAAAGACGGGACACCCACGAATGTTCGTGAGTATCCCGTCTGGATCACGCCGGGTGGGTGATCAGTAGCGCGAGGCAGAGGGCGCAGCGGACGGCAGGGTGCCGTCCGGGGTCGCGATGAACCAGACCCCGCCAACACCCTGACCGGTCGTGTCGCCAGCCTTGGTATCCGGGGCGTAGTAGTAGAGCGGCAGCCCGTTGATGGCCAGCTGCATGGAGCCGTCCGGACGGGCGAAGGTCGTGAGGGCCCCGGTGACGCCGGATGGCGCGGCAGGTGCGGCGCCCGAGACGATGACCGGCGGCCACTTGGCCGCGCAGGCATCGACGCAGACCGACTTGTTCGGCGAATCCTTGGTGAAGACGTACAGCGTCTTGCCGTCGGCGCCGGTGAGGTAGGTCCCGACAGGTCCGGACGATGTCGCGAGCGTCAGGTTTCCGCCGGCGGCGGCGGAGGCTCCGGCGGACGCCGCGGCGCTCGGGGCGGCAGCGCTTGGAGCAGCTGCGCTTGCCGCGGTGCTCGACCCGCTGCTCGAGCAGGCCGCGAGGACGAGGGCAAGCCCGCCGATGGCGGTCAGGAACCCGATCCGCGGTGATCGATCGGTCAGTCTCATGTGGTGTCTCCTCCCCGAAGGGCGTCGTTGTATGGACACCGGTCTCTACGCCTGGAAGGGCCGTCCCGGTTTCGCCCGGTCATGCGCTGTGCGCTATCATCCGCAGGCCCTGTACAACGGGCACCTCGGTCGGGGCGTGGCGCAGCTTGGTAGCGCGCATCGTTCGGGACGATGAGGTCGGAGGTTCAAATCCTCTCGCCCCGACCACTTACGATAATCCGACTTCTTTCGGCAACGCGGCCGCGAACCCGTGCCGCCCAGCGACTGCTGTCATATACACCGTCGCCTTCCGACGCCAAGCAGCTCAGTTCGTTCGGTGGTGCGACCGTCACGCCGGCAGCGCGCCAGCCTCGGCCCTGGTCGCGATGATCGTCTCGATGTGCGTTCGGCCCAGCGGCGCAGGGCTGCGAGAGGGTCGATGAGATCACGGCCGAGCGACGTCAGCTCGTATTCGGTGTGGGACGGGATTTCCGCATAGATCGTCCTCATCAGCAGACCATCCCGTTCGAGCGCGCGGAGAGTCTGGGTCAGGACCTTGGCCGATACGCCGCCGGCGGCTCGTTCGAGTTGTCCCAAGCGGCGCGGCGCGTGTGCGAGCGCGCCGATCACGAGGATATGCCTTTGCCGTCGAGTCGTGGAGGTGGCGGCCCTCGGCGGCTCCTATTGCTAAGACATCACATGTATGATTTACTTCGGATTGTCCCCGGGTGTGGTCAAAGAAGTCGACGAATCTGGACGGGAGCAACGACATGTCTTTGCATCAACGGTTGATGGGAGTGTCCGCAGCCGCAGCCTCCATCGCACTAGTGGTGGCGGGCTGCTCGGGCAATTCGCTCAGTCCGACTGGAACCGCTGGCTCTGGAACGCCCACCAGCTCTGCAGCGCCCACGAGCGCTGCAACGCCCAGCAACGGTCCGACTGCATCCGCAGGCTCTTCAACTGGCAGCACGTACGGCTTCCCCACCGTCACGCAGGACCCGACCGCCAAGATCACCGTCTGGGTCGACGCGGACCGTTCGGCCATCGCCGAGGCCTTCCAGAAGGACCACCCCGAGTGCCCGCTCGCCATCGAGACCTACGACGCCAGCGCCGGGGGTAGCGACACGTTCCACACCAAGATCTCGCTGCTCGACCAGGCCGGCTCGGGCTGGCCCGACGTTGCGTGGTCGGGACAGGTGAACGACGCCAGCTGGAACGCCCATCCTCAGAACGGCGTTCAGGCCTTTGCCGCGCCGCTCGACGAGGGCGTCGTTCCCCAGAGTTGGCTCGACGGCTACACGCCGGGCGCGCTCGACCCTGTCACGGTCGACGGCCATGTCTACGGCGCCCGCGACAACCTGGCGCCCGTGGTGCTCTGGTACAACAAGACCCTCTTCGACAAGTTCGGGTACACCGTCCCGACCACATGGGAGGAATACCAGGCGCTCGGCGACAAGGTGGCGGCTGAGCACCCCGGCTACATCCTCGGCTCGATCGGCGATCCCTTCACCGCGGTGCTGGCCGACATGTGGGCCGCCCAGGCGCCGATCTACACGGTCGACGGCAAAACCTTCACCAGCGACTTCTCGGACAACCACACGACCCGCATGATCGCCCTGCTGGACCACATGTTCGCGAACAAGACCCTGGCGATCGATGGACTGTTCACCCCCGACTGGGTCAAGAAGTGGAAGGACAAGGTCCTGGCGATCCCCGGCCCGACGTGGTTCACGGGAGCCCTCTTCCAGAACAAGGACAACATCGGCGGGCAGCCAGGCGAGTGGGGTGCCGGCCACGCCCTCCACTGGGCTGGCGAGCCGATCGCCACCGGCAACGTGGGTGGCGGCTTCTGGTACGGGTCGAGCCACTCGGCGAACCTCGCATGCGTGGGTAGCTACCTGCAGTACGTGACGAGCGGACCCCAGTCGGTCAAGCTCATCACGGGCCTCCCGGCCTATGCCTCGACCGCAAGTGCGTGGTTGGACGCGCAGACCAGTAGTGGCTTCTGGGCCAACTCGGACACGTTCAAGGACGTCGTCGGTGAGGCAGCCAACAACATCTGGAAGGGCTGGGGTGCCACGCTCCCCTTCAGTGCCGAGCCTCCGTGGGCGGAGATCGTGAATCCGGCTATTGCTTCCGGAAAGACGATCGCCTCGCAAGTCAGCGCTTGGCAGCAGAGAATGGTGAACGACGCCCAGGTGAACGGCTTCACAGTCGTGACCAAGTAGGCGAAGGCAACGCACCATCTCTCGTACTGACGCCATCGTGCCCACTGCCGCCCCCACGAAGGAGCGGCAGTGGGCCCCTTTGCGCCTGCGAAGGCGACCGCAAACCGGAGCTAGCGCGCAGGCGTTCGCCGCCTACGTGTTCTGCAGCGGCTACGTCCTGCTGCTACTGGTCTTCGGCGTTCTGCCCATGGTCTATGCCCTGTATCTCTCATTCACCAAGAGTGGGCAATTCGTCGGGCTCGATAACTACGTGAAGGCCGCCGGGGACTTCCGGTTCCTGCCGGCAGTGCAGCACGTCGCGGCCTTCCTGGTGATCTGGGTCGTGACCCTGACCGTGCTCGTCACCCTGCTGGCGCTCATCGTCCACGCCGTGCGCGTCAGGTGGCTTTCCTCTACCACGCGCTTCCTGTTCTTCATCCCAGGCGCATTCGCGGGTGCGGCCAGCGTCATGCTCTGGCTCTTCTTGCTCAATCCCTCGGTCAGCCCGGTGGCCTTCGTCCTGAAGTGGTTCGGGTACACGAACTTCGTTCAAGCCATCGACCTGAACAACCTGCCCCTGATCTTCACGGTCATCGCGTTCTGGACCGGCGCCGGTGCATGGATCATCATCATGTACGCGGCGTTGCACAACATCTCCAACGAGATCATGGAGGCTGCCCGCTGTGACGGCGCCAGCGCCATCAAGACCGCGTGGTACATCCAGCTCCCGCTGAT
>JBJMNA010000002.1:0-19073 GCA_045804485.1 Chloroflexota bacterium | reverse complement strand
GCCGGATCCGGTGGTAGGGCCTTGGCGGCGACGTGGCCGACCCTAGCCGCAAGGCGAACGCCCGCCGCCGCCGCGACGACACACGCGCCGAGGTAGAGGCCTGGCCCGGGTTGTGCATCGCCGATCGCGATCGCAAGCGACCCGACGCCGAAGAAGATCGCCTCGAGGGCGAGCCATGCGACGGCCGGATGGAGGAGCCCGAGCCGGCGACGGCTCGCGACAGGGGCGACGAGCGCGACTGCGACGCCGAAACCCGCGATGACGGCGATGGCGGCCGCGATCGCGCCTGCGGTCACTGGGGTGGTTCGGCGGTGGCCACGCGGGCAAGACCGCTGCGCGCCGCCTCCGCCGCACCGCCGACGCCGCCGGCGGGGAGTCGCGCCGACAACCAGGCATACGATGCGACGCCGAGCAGTGCCGTCGGAAGCGTACTCACGAGCCGGTACGTCACGGTCACGGCCGCAGCCGTCGGTGGATCGAGCCCGAGCGCCCCGAGGAGCCCGACCAGCGCGAGGTCCGCCACACCGAGACCGAACGGGAGCAGCGACAGCACGCCCGCCACGATCGACAGCCCGAGCGCGCCCCATGCCGCGAGGGGCGCGATCTCGACGCCGAACGCGGCGCCGACGAGCGTCAGCTGGACGGCGGCGACAGAGAAGATCGCCGCGCTCGCGACGGCGAACGTGAGCAGGCTGACGGGAGCCGTCAGCAGGCGTCCGATGCGGTGTTCGGCGGCGAGGAGACCGGCGATCACGCCAGGCCAGCGGCCGCCACCGATCCGGCGGAGCGGGTAGGCGATGAACCACGCGATCGGACGCAGACCGAGCCGGTATGCGATCCCTGGCACGGCGACCAGGATCGCCATCGCACCCACGACGAGCGGCAGCGGCACGGCCCGCTGGACGCCGATCCACGCGATCAGAGCACTGGACGCGAGGTAGCCGATGGCCACGATCCGCTCGATCAGGATGACGGCGCCGCCGGTCGCATAGTCGACGCCATGGTGGGCGCGCAAGAGGTAGAGCCTCGCGAGCTCACCGACCGATCCCGGCGTCAGGTTGTTGATCGTGTTGGCGAAGGTGGTCATCGGGACGAGCGGCAGGATCCCGACCGGATGGCCCGATGCCGCCAGGAGGCCCGCCGAGCGGACGGCCCAGAGGACCGGCGGGACGAGGCACAGCAGCACCGCGGCAAGGAGCGGCTCAGGGTCAGCGGAGGCGAGGGACTCACCCGATCCAAGGAGTCCCGACCGCCAGATGACGAGCGCGAAGAGCGCCACCGAGATGGGGCCCCAGACGAGGGGATGGCGGAGTCTGGAGACCATGTCCGGCTATAGTACCGACCGACGTGCCAGGATCGACCGCTCCGTCACAGCCGATCCCGGGCCTGCCAGCCGACGCTCGTCCGGCCGCGGGCGGCGTCCTGGACTCCCTCCGCGATCGTGCCGTCACAGCCGTGGCGGCCGCTCGGCGCCATCGACTCGCCGTCTGGTCGGAGGTGGCGCTGATCGCGCTCTACCTCGGGTTGCGGGTGGTCGACGCGGATCGAGGCCCGCTCACGGCCTGGCTCGCCGCCGTGATCGTCCTGTCCTTCCTGTCGCCGACGAGCGGGCTCGTCATCCTCGCCGCGATCGCGCCGTTCAACGAGGCGCTCGAGCTTCGGTGGGACGTCGGCTCGAAGTCCGCGATCGCGATCGCAGTCGTTGCCGCCGTCGCGGTGCGCTGGGTGTCGATCCCCAGCGCGCGCGCGAGGCCGTCGGCATCGGTCGTGCTCGCCTCGGCGCTCGTCGTCGCGACGGCGCTCGGACTCATCCGGACGCAGGCCCGCTGGGGTACCGACTTCGCCCTGCTCGCCGCGGGCACCTGGCTCTCGGGGATCGCGACGATGCTGCTCGTCTTCATCGCGATGGTCTGGGTCGCGCGCGGTGGCGAACGACGCCCGCTGGTGGCCGCGCTCGCGGCGACGACGGTCGCGGGGCTGCTCAGCCTCGTCGACTTCTGGGGAGACGCTGCGCTTCGTGATGGCCCCCTCGGCTGGGCCGTGTCCGGTCCGTTCAGCCCCGACCGACTCACGGGCGTCATCCGTTCGCCGACCTCGACGGCCGCCCTCGTCATGCTGCCGATCTCCGTCTATCTCGCCGCCGCGATCCTCGGGCAGGCCGCCCGGCTCCGGGTCGCCGCGGCGGCGCTCGCCGCGCCGTTGCTCGCGGCCGCGTACCTGACCTACAACCGGGCCGTCTTCATCGCGCTGTATGCGATCGCCGTCATCGTCGGCTGGCGGATCGGGCGTCGGCTGGGGATCGCGCTCCTCGTCGGCGGGATGGTCATCGGCGCCGTCCTCGTGCCGTGGTATGTGTCCGTCCGCGGTCAGGCGATCGGCGGGAGCAGTGCGCTTGCGCCCGGCCAAGTCCTCATCGCGTCCGATCAACAGCGCCTTGGAGCGTGGGCGGCCGCTGGGAGGATGTTCCTCGACGAACCGATCCTCGGACAGGGCTACCGAGCCTACCGCCAGCTCTCGGTCGCGTACGGCGACCCGATCCTCAACGCCCCCCACAACGAATGGCTGCGGCTGTTCGCCGAGCACGGTGCGCTCGTCGGGCTCGCCGGCCTCGCGTTCGTGTTGACGACAGGGATACGACTGGCGCGCGGACCCGGCTGGCTCGGAGCGGGCCTCTTCGCGTCGTTCCTGTCCCTGTGCATCGCCGCCAGCTTCAACAACGTCTTCCTGTTCAACCAGGTGACGATCCCGGCGATGGTCATGGCCGGGACCGGCGTCGCACGAGCGGGCCGCCGCACGAGCCCGGTCGGTGAGGATGCCTGAGGCGCGCGAACGCTCGCTGGCGACCGGCATCCTCCTCTTCTCCCTCGCGTGGGCCGTCGTGGTCGGCTCGAACCTGTTCCAGGTCTCGAGCTGGATCGTCGGCGACATCGCCTACCACCGCGGCGTCGCGTACACGATGCAGGGGGCCGCGTGGCAGGGTGAAGGCCCGTTCGTCGGGCTGCTGACGTACTACGGTGGCCTCTACCCGATGGTCCTCGGCGGCGTGGCCGGTGCGCTCGCGCAGCCCTTCGACCGTATCCTGAGCGTCGCGTCGTGGGGGCTCGCGCTGCTGTGGCCCCTCGCGTGCTGGTGGACGGGCCGGCGGATCTGGCCGGGCCGGTCGCTCGCGGCGGCGCTGTTCGTCCTCCTCGCCGTCACTGCGGCACCGTTCACCAACCGCGTCCTCGTCTGGGTCGACAGTCCGCTCGCCTCCGCCCAGGGCGGCTTCCCCGTCTACCCACGAGACCTCGCCCTCGTGTGCCTGGTCGTAGCGGTCGGGTTCACACTCTCCACGTCGCGCCGCGGTCGCGTGCTTGGCGTCGGAATCGCGGTCGGCGCGATGATCCTCGTCCATCTCCAGATCGCGCTTCTCGCGGCGTGGCTCCTGACCGTCTGGGCCTGCGTCCGGGCAGTCCGGGAGCGACATCCACGGCCGCTCATCGAGCTCGCCGGCGCGGGACTCATCGCGCTTGCGGCGAGCTCGTGGTGGTGGTTGCCACGGCTGGCGGCGACGATCCAATCGCGCGGGCTCCTGCTCGGCGGGTTCCCCGGTGCGCCGCCGCTCCGGCTCGGCCTCGGCGACGCGGTGATGGCGTTCGGCGTGGTCGCGATCTATGGCTTCCTCGGGCTTGCCGTCCTCGGCGCCCGTCGCCCGTTGCCCGGTCGGATCGCGCCGTTCCTCGTATGGATCGTCGCGTTCCTGCCGCTCGTCCTCGTCGACCGATTGGTGGATGGCTCTGACCTCGTCTCGGAGCGCCGGGTATGGCTCCTCGTGTCCATCCCGCTGATGGTCATCGCCGCGGCGGCCTTGACCAAGATCCTCGGCCGGCTCCGGCCGGCGATCGCCGTCGCGGTCGTCGCCCTGGTCGTCGTCGCGCCGTCGGTGCCCGGGACGCTCGCTACCGCGCGGCTCGTTCGTGACGCGTGGGAGCCCGGGCGGGCGGGCGGGCGTGTCTTCGATGCGGCCGCGTGGGACCCGGTCTTCGCCGATCTCGCCGCCCGGGTTCGCGCGGACGGCCACCATGTGGCCATCACCTACGACGCCGATGCGCCGTGGGTCTGGTCGTTCTCCGGCGCGCAGGTGCCGAGCCTCTGGCTGCCCGGTCCGTTCAAGCTCGGGTTCGACCCTGAGCGCGCGACGGGACGGTCATACCTCGACCGCTTGCGGGACCAGGAGGCTGCCTTTAGCGGCGGCCGCGACGCGATCTGCCGGTTCACCGAGGCGTACGGCGGGGGATCGATCGTCCTCGACGTCGAGGACGGCATGGTCGGCCTGCGTGACGTCTCGCCGGCGTCGCGCTACAGGGTCGATCCGCGTGACCGGAGCGAAGCGACGATCGAGCGCGACGTTGGCGGTGGCCTCACCTACGTGGACCGAGGCGGGCTGGATGTCCTGCGGATGACCCGCGGCGCGACATGGCAGCCGCCCTTCCGCGACCCCGACGCGCGTCTCCTGGCGGTCGAGATCCTCGTGCCGCCGCCGCCGCCAGGCGCGGCCACGACACCGACGGATGAACCGCTGATCGAGGTCGACACGGGTTCCGGACGGACCTCCTTCGGCGACGGCCTCGCCCCCGGCTGGGCGCGCGTCGTTGTGCCGGTGACGGGTGTCGGTGACGCCGTCACGATCCGGGCACTCGCTGATGTGGATCTCGTGCGGGCGACGGCGTTCGACCCCGTCGACGGCCTGCCGCTCCCCGCCGCCGATGGGCCCGTCCGGCTGGCGCCCGCCGCCTTGTGTCCGACGTCGTGATCGAGCTCGTTCGCGCGATCGCCATCGCGGCCGTGGCGGTCGTTGCCTTCGCCGCACTCCTCGTCCTGCCCGGCGTTCGCATCGCCGATCGCCTCGCGGGCCCCGGCCGGGCGCTCGTGCCGAGGCTCATCCTCGCGCTCGTCGTGTCTCAGCTGATCCTCGCGGTGACGGGCGTCGTCCTTGTCGCGGTCGGCCTGTTCTCGGGCGTGGCGGTCGCGATCGTGGCCCTTGCCTTCGCAATCACGAGCGTGCCGGTCGCTGCTCGCTGGCTGAGGCAGTCGCGGCGCCAGTTGTCGTTCCTCGGGTGGGCGGCGGTCCTGGCGTTGCCCTGGGTCGCGATGATCGGTCGCGTCGGCTGGCCGCCGGCGGACACGTTGCAGTGGTACTACGACCGGCTCGGCGCGCAGCTCGGAGCCGCCGGAGGGATCCCGGTCTCGGTCGCCGAATGGGGGCTGTCGGTCCGCTGGCTGCCCGACTATCTCGTCTTCGACATCGACAGCGAGGCGTTCCTCGCCTGTCTCTCGTTCCTGCCTCGGGCGGATGCGCTGGCCGCCTGGCGGGTCCCGGTCGTGATCCTCGGCGTGATCCTCGTGTTCGCCGTCGTTCGGCTGTGGGTCGGTCGGCCGGCGGCGTTCGCCGGGACCGCCGGCATCGCCGCGACGACCTTCTACCTGGCCAAGTTCGATGCTTACAAGCCTGAGGCGCTCGGGATCGTGCTCGGTCTTGCGGCGCTGTGGCTCGTCGTGCGCGGGCTCCGGAGCGGGCGGCGCTCGTTGGTGCTGCTCGGTGGCGCGACCCTCGGTGTCGGCTTGTCCGTCCATGCGATCGCCGCGACCGTCATGGGGCTGGTTGTCGCCGGTTTCGCGGTCGCGGAATGGTTCGCCGCCGGCGATCGTCGCGTTGACCGAGCCGGCTGGCTCGTCCGTGCCGCCCTTCTCGGCATGCTCATCAGTGTCGCCATGGGTGTCGGATTGCAGGGTCGGGCCGCGGCGGCGACAGGTGCGCTCAACCCGGGCGCTGCGACGGGCTCGGATCCGACCTGGACGTTCTTCCTCCG
The DNA here is from genome assembly GCA_045804485.1 of Chloroflexota bacterium. Classification (GTDB taxonomy): domain Bacteria; phylum Chloroflexota; class Limnocylindria; order Limnocylindrales; family CSP1-4; genus SPCO01. Next base: position 13,224 of record JBJMNA010000002.1, on the reverse strand, counting down.
GAGTACCGGCAACTTCGCGCAGCCGGAGCCGCCACCGCCCGCGCGGCCGCTCGCCGGTGGCGTGACGTCGCCGTGGGCCGGCATCCGCGTCGTGTCGGCGTTCGGGTGGTGGCTGATCCCCTTTGCGGGGATCGGCGCGCTGTTCTACGCGGGTCTTGGCGGCCGGCGGGCGCGCGCGGCGCTGGCAGGCGTCGTCGCATCGGGCGTCCTCGTCGGGGCGGGGATCGCGTTCTTCGCGCTGGCTTTCGATACCTATGTCCCTCGCTGGACCGGCCTCGTCCGGTTCGGTCAGTACCTGCCGTTGCTCGCGGGGCTCGGCGTCACCTTCGCCATCGCCGGCTATCTCCGGCTGTGGGCGTGGCTCGCCGAGGTGCGCGTCCCACGGACGTTCGCGCTCGTCGCGGCGATCGTCGGAGCGGGCTTCCTCGGGCTGCAGGCCACGGCGCGGTATGCGCTCGAGCCACCGATCCCCGCCGATGGTCGGGCCGCGCTCGATGCGCTCGGTGCGGCCGGCACGCCGGACGACGTCGTCCTCTCGAACGCACTCACGACCGGGACGATCGAATCCTTCAGCGGCAAGGAGGCACCTCTCGAAGGCCGCCAGCCATTGATCGAGGAGCCGGCGTTCCTCGCGGCTGCGAACCGGATGCTCCTCGACGCGCACGACTGGTTCACCAAACCCGTCGACCGCGCGTTCCTCGACCGCCACGGGGTCCGCTGGGTCCTTGTCGCGGATGATCCGGCGACGCTCGGCGCGGCGGCCACGCTCGGTGGATCGGTCAGCGCCAGCCGCTCCGCGCCGGGCCTCACGGCGGTCTGGTCAGGGCAGGGGATCACCCTCTTCGAGGTCGCGGGTCCGGCGACGGATGCCGCGGTCACGGACGACCTGCGGCCCGTCGTGAACGTGCCCCGGGCCGTCGTCGTCGGCGCGATCGGGGCCGGCGCGATCGTCCTCCTCGTGCTGCCGTGGCGCGGCCGGCGCAGGCCGGTCGTGCGCGCGACCATCGTCTGAGACGGTCTGACCCGGGTCTACACTCGCGCCATGCCGATCAGCCTGCTTCGGATCGCCGGCCTGGTGCTCGCGGTCGTGTTCGTCTGGCTGGCGATCTCTCGACTCCGCCGCCGCGGGTCGGGGAGCCGGGTCCCGGCTGTCGGGCTGCTGCTCGTGGGAGTCGGGCTCGGCGCCGTCGCGATCGACCCGGACCTCGTCAGGCCGGTCCAGGACTGGCTCGGGCTGGAGGGCGAGCCGCTCGGGCGGCTCGTGACCGTCCTCGTCGTGTCCGTCGCGCTCGCGTACGTGCTCCTGTTCTACGCGCTCGCGCGGGCCGATCGCGCCAACCAGCGCGTGAGCCGCCTCGTCCGGGCTCTGTCCGCCGCGCAGGTCGAGGCGGACCGCACCGGCGGCGATTGGGGTGGGGTGCTCGTCTGCGTCCCGGCCTTCAACGAGGCAGAAAGCCTGCCCGCGGTCATTGCCGAAGTCCCACGCGAAGTCGCCGGGCTGCAGACGCACATCCTCGTCATCGACGACGGATCGCGCGACTCGACCGCCGCCGTCGCGCGAACGCTCGGCGCGCACGTCGTCAGTCATCCCGTCAACAGTGGGCAGGGTGCCGCCCTGCAGACCGGCTACCTCGTCGCGGAGCGGATCGGCGTGGACGTCGTCGTCACGCTCGACGCGGACGGTCAGCACGATCCCTCGCAGATGGACCGGCTCGTCGGGCCGATCGTGGCGGACCGCGCCGACTTCGTCGTCGGGTCGCGGCGGATGGGTGAGTCCGTGGGCGGTGGCGACTCGCGAGCACGCGACGCGGGGATCACCGTCTACACGCGGCTCATCAACCTCCTCGGCGGAACCGAGGTGAGTGACATCGCCAACGGCTATCGCGCCATCCGCGCGTCGCGGCTGGCGGAGATCGCTTTCACCGAGGATCAGTTCCACAATCCGGAGCTGCTGCTCGGTGCGGCGCGGGCGGGCCTTCGTGTCCTTGACGTCCCGGTGACCATCCGGCGGCGAACCGCCGGGACGTCAAAGAAGGGCACGAACGTGCGCTACGGGCTCGGGTTCCTGCGGGTGATGTTCAAGTCGTGGCTGCGCTGAGCGGGGTCATTCGACGCCCGATGCGCTCTGCTAGCATGGCCCGACGGCCGCTATCGTGAGGTTGCCCAGGACTCCGTGACACGGATAGACATCGAACCGATCGCCGGGGGTCTCGATCGGCCGATCGCCTTCCACACGCCGGCCCTGCCCGATATCGACGGCTTCCTGAGCGACGCCCGCGCCATCATCGAATCGGGCCGGCTCAGCAGCGGCCCGTACGTGGCGACCCTCGAGGAGCGGCTCCGACCATGGCTGGGTGACCGCTCGGTCGTCGCGGTCTCGAACGCATCGGACGGGCTGATCGCCGCGCTGTCGGTGCTCGCTCGTCCGGGCTGCGAGGTCATCGTCCCGGGCTATACCTACCTGGCGACATGGCAGGCGATCACCTGGGCCGGGATGGTGCCGGTCGTCGCCGACGTGGATGACGACGGCCTCCTCGACCCGTCCGCGGTCGAGGCGGCGATGACGCCGCGGACCGGAGCGATCCTCGCGGTCCATCTCACCGGCAACCTCGCGCCCGTCGCCGAGCTCCGGGCCCTCGCAGACCGCGCCGGCGCCATCGTCATCACCGATGCTGCGCACGCCCTCGGTGCGGCGACAGAGGATCGCACCGAGGACTGGATCGGTGACGCCGGCGTCTTCAGCATCGGCGCGACCAAGCAGGTCGCCGCTGGCGAGGGCGGCGCGGTGGCGCTTCGTGACGCTGCGATCATGCCGGCGTTCAGGCGCTGGGCGCACCAGGGTCACGCGCCGAGCGTCATCGATGCGACAGGCCCCGGGATGAACCTGCGGCTCGCTGAGCTGACCGCCGCTCTCGCCCTCCGCCAGCTCGATGGGCTCGCCGGCCAGGTCCGGCGCCGCCGTGACATCCACGAGCGGTACATGGCGGGCATCAGCGACCTTCCGGTGCGGCTGTCCGGCGAGCGTCCGGGCACCTGCTCGGCGTTCAAGGATCAGCTGCTCTGGGTCGATGCCGCATCCGACAGGGACGGGCTCCGGGGGGCGCTTGCCGCGGCCGGCATCGAGACGCGGCCGTATTACGACGTCGCCGTCCCGGACCTGACGGCGTTCTCGGGCATCGTCGCATCGGCGGACCGGAGTCGCGACCTCGCAGCGCGCTCGTTCGCGATCCCGATCCATCCGCGCCTGACCGATGGCGACGTCACTCGCGTCATCGAGTCGATCCACCGTTTCTACCGCGCGTGACGAGGCCGAGTGTCGGGTTGGCCGTCGGCTCGGCGGACCGGATCGCCGTAGAGCTTGCGGCGGGGATCGAGGCGAGCGCGCACGATCTCGGTCTCCCGGCGGGCTGGGCTGCCGATCCACGGGAAGCTGCGGATCGAGACGTCCTCATCGGAGTCGGCTATCCCGACTACTACCCGTGGCTGTCGCGCCCGCTCGCCGGGACGACACGTGTGTCGTGGTTGGGCGAGCCTCTCCCGCCGGCCGACGACCCCGCCGTCGCCCGCCTCCGTCGCTCCCTCCCGATGGGCCGGATCCTCGACGTCGTCTCGACGCCGTATCGCCTGGCCGGTCGTCGCTCGCCGCCACGTCTTGCGGACGCCCGCGAGCGTGCCGCATTCGACCACGACCGGCGGATCAATCTCGCGTCGCACGTCCGCGGAGCGAGGACCGGGATCAGGCTCGTGGTGACGTCGCAGGACCGGGTCGCCTCGCTTCGTCGCGCGGGCGTCGCGTCGCTCGCCGTCCCGTTCGGCTACCACGCGGTCCACGCTGGGCCGGCCAAGCCCGTCGATGATGCCGAACGCGACATCGATGTCCTCGTGCTCGCGACCGACGCCGCTGGCGTCCCGACGCGTCGCGCGCGTGTCCTCCGGGCGGTCATCGCAGAGCTCGGCCCAGGCTGTCGTGTCGAGGTCATCGAGCGCGACTCATTCGGGGCCGAGCGCCATCGCCAGCTCGCTCGCGCAAAGATCGTTTTGAACGTTCACAGGGCGCCCGGCAACTTCACCGGGATCCGGACGCTGCTCGTCGGCGCTGCCGGGGCCCTGCTCGTCAGTGAGCCGGTCGCCACGCCGGAGCCGTTCGTGCCGGGCCTCCACTACGTCGAGGCGCGGCCCGACGACCTCGCATCGGCCGTCCGCACCGCCCTCGCCGACCGGGCTCGGCGGCTCGAGGTGGCGGAGGCGCTCCAGCGCTTCCTCGTGGACGAGCTGACGATGCCGCGCGCGCTCGCGACCGTCCTGGACGCGACCGCGTGACGGCGATCAGGATCGTGCTGGTCGGCGCCGGCCGTTTCTCGGAGGAGGTCACGGACGTCGCCCTCGACGCCGGGTTCGAGGTGCGTGGCTGGATCGAGGGCATCGACCCGAGCCGCGCGGATCCGCGTCATGAGCCGCCGATCATCTGGGTCGACGACCAGGCCCGGTTCGAGCCCGATCTTCGGATCGTCCCAGCCATCGGCTCGGTCCGACGGAGGCCACTCGTCGAGCGACTCCTCGCGGAGGGCAGGGAGCTCGCGACGGTGATCCACCCGAGCGCGATCATCGCCCGGTCGGCCGAGCTCGAGCCGGGCTGCGTCGTCCTGCCGAACGTCGTCATCGGAGCGCGAACACGGATCGGCGCCGGCACGATCCTGAACCGCGGTGTCCTCGTCGGCCACCACACGACCATCGGTTCGGGTTGCTTCCTCGGCCCGGGAGCCAACGTCGCCGGCGGGATCATGATCGGCGACGATGTCTTCCTCGCGATCGGCTCGGTCGTTCGCGACGACCGGACGATCGGCACGGGCGCTCTGGTCGGTGCCGGCGCAGTCGTCGTCGACGACGTCGAGGCAGGGTCCGTCGTCATGGGCGTGCCGGCGCGCCCCGTCGAATCACGCTCGGATGGCGTGGGCCGGTATCAGGCCCCGACGAGCTCGCGGAACCAGGCCTCGTAGGCGTCGGTGATGGCATCCCATCCGAACGACGTCCGGGCGCGCGCCGCCGCCGCCTCGCGCATCGAGACGAGACCGTCGGCGTCCTCGAGCAGCGCCGACAGCACCGCGGCGAGATCGGCCGCGCTCTCGTAATAGCGACCGGCGTCACCGAGCGCCTCGCGATGCTCCGGGACATCCCGGGCGACGATCGCCGCGCCATAGCCCATTGCCTCGACGAGCGCCGGGTGGGTGCCGCCGACCTCGGTCGCCTGGACGTAGACCGCCGAATGCGACTGCAGGATCCGGTATCCGCCACCGTAGATAGCCCCGACGAAGCGGACGCGCGCATCCGCCAGCGCGTGGAGCCCGGCGATGTAGTCGTCGGCATATGGAGCATCGCCGACGATGACGAGCGGCATCTCGCCCGGCACTGACGCGTAGGCCTCGATCACGACGTGGGCGTTGTTCTCGGGCTCGAGACGGCTGACGTAGAGCACGTAGCGGCGCGGCTCGAGACCGAGCCGCGCCAGCGTGCCGTCGTCCGGGGCCGGCTCAAGATCTGCGCCGTACGGGAACCACGGGATCGTCCGTCCATGGACGGTCGCGTAGTGGTCGGCGATGACCGCCGCGTCCGTGACGACGTTGATCGGCAGTCGCGCCGCGAGCCATTCGCAGGCCCGGTAATACGCCCGGCCGACGCGATTCCACTTCGCGCGCTTCCACTCCAGGCCGTCGACGTTCAGGACGACCCGGCGGCCGGCGAGGCGAAGCAGGGTCGCCGCCGGCACATTGGCCGAATTGCAGACGTAGACGATGTCGTGCCTGCCACCGACCGCATGGACCGCCGCGAACAGGCTGTGGATGACCGTCTCGAAGTACTTCGAGCGTGGGGCAGGGAGCCGGATCAGGCGCATCCCGCGATAGGTCCGCAGACCGCGCGCGACGTACCGATCGCGTCCGTAGACTGTGACGGCGTGCCCGCGCTCGACCAGCCGGGTACCGAGTTGCTCGGCGAAGGTCTCGAAGCCACCGTAGTTCGCCGGCACGCCGCGGATGCCGAGGATCGCGATCCGCACACTCACCTCGACAGCGATGCCACGTCGGAGGGGCCATGGTACAGGCGGCGCCGCTCCGGGTCGGCATCGATGCCCACGTCGTCGGTCGCCGTCAGACGGGTAACGAGACCTATGTCGTCGAGCTCGCGTCGGCGCTCGCGCGGCGCTCCGATATCGACCCGGTCGCCTACGTGGACGGCGACACCGCGTGGCCACGTGCCGATGCCCCGCGTCTTGGCCGCTTCCGCTGGCGCTCGCGTTACCTTCGGATCCCGCTCGAGCTCCCCGTCCGAGCGCGACAGGATCGCATCTCCGTTCTCCACGTCCAGTACGTCGCTCCACCAGTCAGCCCGGTCCCCATGGTCGTGACCGTCCATGACCTCTCGTTCATCGACGTCCCGGGCGATCTGCCGCGGGCCATGGTCTGGCGGATGCGAGCGACGGTCGGGCTCGCCGTCCGACAGGCGGCGGTCGTCCTGGCGGTCTCGGAGTTCACCCGTGGACGGCTGATCGAGCACTACGGGCTCGAGCCGGAGCGCGTCGTGGTGACGCCGAATGGCGTCGATCCTCGGTGGCGGCCGCTGGCCGTCGCGGAACGCGAGGCTCGTCTCGCCGCGGCCGGCCTCTCCGACCTGCCCGCCCGGTTCGTCCTCGCCATCGGCGCGCAGGTGCCTCGGAAGAACCTCGAGCGGCTGGTGCGGGCCGTCGCGGCGGTCCGGGCCGATGGCCAGCCCGATATCGGCCTCGTCATCGCGGGACCGGCCGGGAAAGCCACGGAAGCGCTGGAAGCGCAGATGGCGCGGTCCGACGCAGCCGGGTGGGTGCGGTTGGTCGGGTACGTGCCGCACGACGCGCTGGTTGCGCTCGTCGGCACCGCGGAGGTCGTCGCCTACCCCTCGCGGTACGAGGGGTTCGGGCTCCCCGTCCTCGAGGCGATGGCCTGCGGCGCGATCGTGGTCGCCGGCGATAGGAGCTCGATCCCCGAGGTCGCCGGTGACGCGGCGATCCTGGTCGATCCGGACGACGACGAGGCCCTGTCGGCTGGCCTGCGTGCGGCGCTCGCCGACACCGACCTCCGCGCCCGGCTCGCCGAAGCCGGTCCACGCCGCGCCGCGACCTTCGACTGGGACCAATGCGCCGCCGCGACCGTCGAGGGCTACCGGCGCGCCCTGGACGCCTAGGTCGGCGTCGCCACCACGGCGACGTCGGCTTCGCCGGGATCAAGCTCGTCTCGAGGCCAGGCGGCAAGGGCCACGGCCGCGCCGAGGATCATCCAGTTGATCGCGAAGTGGAGAGCGTTCGTCGCTTGGTAGGCGGCCACCAGTGCCGCCAGCGTCCCGAGATAGGCAGCGGCGGCCCCGGCGTCCCTCCGTCGGCGGCTCGTCCGCCACAGCCCGACGGCGACGATCGCGAAGGCGACGGCGAGGGCGAGAGCGCCGATCACGCCGGACTCGTACACGGCGGCGACGGCAAGGATGGCGATGTGGTCGGGCGCACCAGCCTGACTGGAGTCGGCGTGGCGCTGGCCGAAGGATTCGGCTCCGAGCCCGATGAGCGGGCTGTGCGGAATGTCGCCGAATGCGAGGGGAACGCGCTGGAGTCGGAATGAGATCGTGTCGTTGGGCGTCGGGAGCGACGGGATCGGGGTCACGACCGGAGCCGGGTCGCCAGGTGCCGTCGAGCCCTGAGGGACGGCGCTGGCGCCGACCGGTGGCGCGCTCGGGATCGTGCCCGCGACCTCGCCCAGTCGCTCCAGGGGGTTCGGCAGGAGAACCCCGGACAACACGATGCCTCCGATCGTCAATGCCGCGGCGGCGCCAGCCATCACCGCGACTGGGACGGGACGCCGAGTACGCCACAGCAACGTGCCGAGGTAGACGGCGAGCCCCACCGCGAGCCCGATGAATGCGCCGCGCGTCCCACCAAGCGGCATCGCGACAAGGATCACGGCCGCGATCGCGATCCCGAGCCGCCGGTCGCGGCGTCCGCGCGCGGCCTCGAGACCGAATGGCACGCAGGCGGCGAGGAAGCTCGAGTACAGGTTGGCCTCCCACGCGAGGCCATAGACGCGCGGCAGGATCGAATCCCAGTTCTGGATGCCGAGATGATCCTCCGGGGTCGCCGTCGTGAGGAAGGCCACCGCCGTGATGATCCCGATCGCACCGGACAACGCGGCGACGAGCGCGAGCGGCAGGATCGCCGCACGCCCGCGCTGCCCGACCAGCACGAGCGCCACGACGCCGCCGGCGATCGACACCGCCCACCAGACCAGAACGCGGAGACTCGCCGCGCGATCCGGCGCGACGAGGATGGAGGAGGCGGCAAGGACCGCCAGATACACGGCCAGGCAGCCGGCGACGAACCAGACCCAGCGCGGCAGGGATGCAAGCACGCGCATGCGCCCCGTCGCGAGGAGCACGACACCGACGACGGCGATGGCAGGTTGTTCCATGCGCATCGTGCCGACCGGCGTTTCGACGGTCGCCCGGCTGAGCGAGGCGAGGGCGAACAGGATCCCGAATGCGACAAGCGGCCGGCGTGGCGTGATCCAGCCTGCGACGACTGCGGCGCCGAGCGAGATGGCAAGGAGCAGCGGTGTCGGGTCAGTCATCACGGATCTTGCGGATGGTGCCCCAGATCGTCTCTGCCGTGCTCGCCCAGCGATAGCGGTCCGCGACGAGTGGACCGCGTGAGGCGAGGTCTCGTCGGAGGTCGGGGTCGTCCGCCAGCCGTGTCACGGCGGCCGCGATGTCGGCCGGGTCATGCGGGTCGAAGGTGACGGCGGCCCCCGCGGTCACCTCGGGGAGCGATCCTGCCGCCGCCACGCCGGTCGGGATGCCGAACGCCATCGCCTCGAGCGGTGGGATCCCGAAGCCTTCTGCCAGAGACGGGAAGAGGAAGCAGGTCGCACCTTGGTACAGGGCTGTCAGACGCGCGTCGTCGACCGCGCCGAGCCTCCGGATGCGTTCCCGCCGGGGACTCGCGGCGATCGCCGCCGCGAGATCGGCCTCAGCCCGACCCGCCGGGCCCGCGATCCAGAGCTCGAGATCCGCCGGAACGGCCGTCTGCCACGCAGTGACGAGCGCCGCGATGTTCTTGTGCGGCTCGGTCTGGCTGACGGTCAGCGCGTAGCGGGCAGCCGGATCGCCCACGTCGACCGGCGCATCGACCGAGGACGCATGTGCCGCGAGGTGATCGACGCCCGGGTAGGCGACGGTGATCCGGCCGGGGTCGATGCCGAGATCGGAGGCCAGCGACGCGCGCGTCGCCTCCGATGGCACGAAGACGACGTCCGCGCGACGACCTGCCGCGCCATAGACGACACGTGCCCAGCGCGCATATGCCGGATCGTGGGCGCCGGGCATCAGGAAGGTCGTGTCGTGGATGGTCACCGCCTTGGGTCGTGGGAGCGCCATCGGGAGGCTATTCGCGGGTCCGTACCAGGCATCGATCCGGTTCCGGACGGCGAACACGTCGGCACCGACAGTGAGCCAGCCGATGTCAGACGCCAGATTCGCCGGCCGCCAGCGGCTTGCACGGGGACCGCGCGGCCAGCCGAGCGCGTCCAGGAGCGTGTCGTCACCGGCCGCGGCGCCCATCGCGCGTCGGAGCTGCGTGGCATAGCGGACCGTGCCGACCGCCGGCTGACGAAGCACCGACAGGTCGAACGCGAGACGCATCAGCCGAGTCGCTCGTACGCGGCCCGCAGCGCCGTCGTGGCCGCGACGGCCCCGAATCGGACGGCGAGTGTTGACCGCGCCTCGTCGCTGGGGATCGCCGTGGCACCTTCCACGGCGTCGGCCATCGCGCCGGCCGTCGGGGCAGCCGCGAAGGTCGCGAGTCCGCCCACGGTCTCCCGGTAGGCGGGGTTCGGGACCGCGACGACACGTCCCCCGGCGAGGAGCGCCTCCACGGGCGGTTGCCCGAACCCCTCGAAGCTCGACGTGGCGAGGAGGGTCGAGCGACCGTACAGCGCGTCCAGTCGATCGTCATCGAGGCGACCGATGAAGTGGACGCGATCGGCGACGCCGAGGTCCGCGGCGAGGCGCTCCATCGCCGGACGACGACGGTCGGCGAGGCCGCCAACGAGATCGAGTGCCGCCTCGACTCCTCGGCGCGCCAGCTCGGCAACGACGGCGATCGCGAGCTCCGGGCGCTTGTGCGCCTCGAGGACTCCGACGAAGACGAGGCGGCGTGGCTCGTCGGGAACTGGTGATGGTGCATAGGGCATGTCGCGGCCAGCCAGCCGTCGGACGTACGGCGGCACGATCGCGATCCGCTCGGATGGCATCTCGAGCGCGGCCGCGACGTCGGCGGCCGTGCTCGGCAGGCTGCAGATGACGCCACGGGCCGTGCGCGCCAGTTCGAGGTAGCGCCGATAGACGATCCGGCGGTGGGACCTGATCGACTCCCAGACCTCGGGATCCTGGAGCGGGATGACGTCGTACACGAACACGAAGGTCCGTCGGAGGTCGAGCGGCGACCACGGCAGGCGCGGATCGGTGTGGTGCCAGCGGCGCGGCGCCGCGCCGCGGATCGCGACGCGGTCGGCGGCGGCGGCGATGAATGGGTCGAGATCCTGCGGCCTGATGGGTGATCGGACGGTGCGCCACGAGCGACCGGGCAATGGTGGGCGCTGGCCACCGACGATGAGCGTCGCGACCTCGCTGGCTGCCCATCCCGGCTCGGCCTCGAGCGCGGCCTCGAACATCCGTGCGACGTGACGCCCGATGCCGCGGATCGCGTGACCCGACGCAAGCGACGTGGCGTCGATGCCCACGGCCGGTCTCGCCTTAGCCACAGTCGGGCCCCTCGCGTCCAAGAGTCCTCGGACACCAGCGCCTGACGGGTGGCGAGGCGTGGGCGGTGGTCGACGGATCCAGGGGTGGTCCTCCTCGCCGCCAGATTGGGCCGCCAGCATAGTCCGTGGGCGTCGCCAAGTGTGTCAGGCCACCTCCGACCGACCGAGGCTGGGTTACGATCGGGTCCGCTCGACCGATCGCGCCGCCACGAGCCCGCACGACCGCCACAGGGGGAGCCCGATGCCGACCGACGACCCGGCCTTCTCGATCACCGTCAGCACGATCGCGGGCTGGGGCGAGATCAGGAAGGCGGTCGGGGCGTTCGAGGTCGCCGCGGAGCGCGTCCGCGGGGAGGTCGTGGTGATGGACGGGTCGCCACAGCCTGCACCGCCCCCCGATGAACTCTCCCCGGTGACAAGCTGGCACAAGCGACCCGGTCTCTCGGTCTTCCAGATGCGCGAGATCGCGTACCGGCTCGCCCGCGCGCCGATCGTGGCCATCACCGAGGACCACGTCATCGTCCCGCCGGATTGGGGCGAACGGTTCCTTGCCGCCTTCGCGGCGCACCCCGATGCGGCCGCGATCGGTGGCTCGGTCATGAACAGTGCCACGGACTCCATCGGTGACTGGGCGAGCTTCTTCGTCGTCCAGGCACCGGTCGCGGCGCCCATCCGATCCGGCCCGGTCGGTCGCCTGTCGGGCGCGGTCAACGTGGCGTACCGTGCCGAGGCGCTCCGGGAGATCGACGATCACGATGGCCTCGGGACACTTGACGGCCTCCACCAGCGCGACCTTCGGCGTCAGGGAGCGCTGCTCTTCGCCGACGACTCGATCCGCGTCGACCACGAGCAAGCCGAAAGCCTGTCGTCCTACACGAAGCTCCATTTCCATGCGGCACGAACCTTCGCCGGCTTCCTCCGCGGCGACATGGATGGCCAGTCCTGGTTCCGTTTCCTCGCCGTCGGGTTCGTCCCGTACCTGCGGCTCGGCAGGGCGGTCGTGCTCCTGGGGAGGCGGGGCTACACGCCGACACTCCGTCGCGCGTGGCCGGTGATGCTCTGGCTTCTCTATGCGCAGGCTGCCGGCCACCTGCTGGGGTTCGTCGCGGGCGCCGGAGACAGCCCGCGCCGAGTCCGATGAGGAGACTCGCCTGAGGGGCCCACCGATCGAGCCCACGGGCAGCGACGGCTCCACCTCAACCGAGGAGGCTGCATTCGCGCCGCCGCTGGACGGCGTCCCACCACCCGCCGAAGCCGGCCTTGACGTCGCGACGCTCGGCCAGCGCGCCGTCGGCCAGCTCGTGGTCCGCGCGGTCATCGTCCGGGGGATCACGCTGGTCGGGACGATCGCTCTCGCACGCCTCCTGACACCGGCGGAGTTCGGTGCCTTTGCGGTGATCACCGTCATCGTGACCTTCCTGACCCTCCTCGGTGACTTCGGCACGAGCGCGGCGCTGATCCAGCAGGACCACGAGCCGACGCCCCTCGAGCTGTCGACGGCGTTCGCGACGCAGGTCGGCGTCTGGGGCACGGTCGTGGTCGTGATCTGGGTGCTGAGCGGGGTCGTGCCCGGCATCTGGCCCGAGCTCCCGGGTGAAGCGGCAGGCATCGCCCGGCTGCTCGCGATCGGGGTCTTCCTCGGCGGGCTACGCGCGGTCCCGACCGTGATGCTCAGTCGCGTGCTTCGATTCGGGCCGCTGGCGGTGGTCGAGATCGGGCAGCAGATCGTCTATTTCGGCCTCGCCGTCGCGCTGGCGGCGCTCGGCTACGGCATCTGGAGCTTCGCCATCGCCGCGGTGGCGCAGTCGCTGTTCGCGACCGTCGTCATCAATGCCGCCTATGGGCACTGGCTCGGTCTGCGATTCGATTGGCCGATCGCGCGCCGGATGTGGGGCTTCGGGCTCGCGTACCAGGCCGGGAACGCACTGGCGTGGGCGCGTGACGCCGTCGTGCCGATCCTCGGTGGTCTGGCCGGTGGACTCGACGCCATCGGCTATCTCGGCTTCGCGTGGCGGAACGGCCAGCTGGTGACCGCGGTCGAACAGATCGTCCAGCGCGTGGCGTTCCCGGCCTTCAGCCGGCTCCAGCGCGAGCCGGCCCGCCAGGCGTCCATGGCCCGCTCCTCGGTCGAGCTCGTCATCCTCGCAGTGGCGACCATCCAGGGCTGGATCGTGGCGACCGCGCCGATCCTCGTGCCGATCGTGTTCTCCGACCGTTGGATCCCGGCGGTCGTGCCGCTCCAGATCGTCTGCCTCGGATCACTGGCCAGTGGCCCGTCCTATGTCCTCCGGTCGCTGGTGTACGCCCGCGGCGACAGCCGGCGTGCACTCGCGCTGTCGGCGGTGAGCGTCGTGGTGCTCGTCGTAGGTTTAGCGTTGTTTTGGTTTATAGT
>JBJMNA010000001.1:0-3344 GCA_045804485.1 Chloroflexota bacterium | reverse complement strand
TTTTCGTTGGTCTTATCGGTTACTTGAGTAATGTACCCGCTTGCGCGTAACCTGTCAACAGGTCTATTGTGGTTAGCGACATGGAAACACACACCCTGACTCCCGTCGACTTCGGCCATGCGCACGAGGTCGACCTCGACGACACCTTCGACTTCCTGAACACCGACGACACCGAGAATGGTTTCCCGGTCGATCACCTTCCGACGCTCGATGCGGCGCTCAACTGGTTCGTCGATCGCGGCGTCATCCACAAGGAAGGCGCCGACCGGACGCGCGCGATCGATGCCGGTGACGAGGCAGCCGCGGCGCGGGATCTCGGTCGGATCCGGGCACTCCGCTCCGCGCTGCGCGAGGTGTCGCTGTCGCTCGCTGCGCACGAGCCGCCCAGCGCGGTCGCGCTCGACACGATCAACCGTGCGCTCCATGCCCGCCAGGTCATCGAGCTCGTCCCGGGACCGGATGGCGTCCATGTCGATCACCGCCACGTCGGCGACCCGATCGATGACGCTCTGGCTCGGCTGGCCGACCCGCTCGTCACCGAACTGACCGCCGGTCATCCCGAGCGGATCAAGTCGTGCGCGAGCGACACCTGCGACTGGATCTTCTACGACGCGTCACGGACGAGCCGGCGACGCTGGTGCGACATGGCCACATGTGGGAACCGAGCGAAGGCCGCCCGTCACCGCGCGCGGGAGAAGGCGTCGAACCCGGAAGCCGACGGCGACGGCTTGGCGCTCGAGGCGGACGCTCGCCCCTCCTGACCCTATTCGATCCCGGGCACCTGGGCGAGGACCGTCTGGATCGCCTGGGCCGCGCCGAGCAGTGCTGACGACTCGGCCGGGATGACGATCTTCGTGTTCGGGCTGGCTGCGAACTTGCTCAGCGTGTCGAGCTGGAGGATCGCGACCAGTGTCGGGTCCGGCGCCTGGTTCTTGATCGCCGTATAGACGATCTCGATCGCGCGCGCCCGTCCCTCGCCTTCGAGGATCGCGGCCTGCCGCTGGCCCTCGGCGATGAGGATCGCCGCCTGCCGTTCTCCCTCGGCGCTCTTGATCGCTGCCTGCCGTTCGCCGTCCGCGACGTTGACCGCTGACTGCTGGATCCCCTCGGACTGGAGGATCTTGGCCCGCTTCTCCTGGTCGGCCTGCTTCTGGAGTGCGAGCGCCTGGAGGATCTGCGGTGGCGGCGTGATCTCGACGATCTCGATCCGGTTGATCCGGATACCCCACTTGTCGGTGACGGCTTCCATCTGCTGCTGGACGTCGACATTGATGCGCTCGCGCTCGGACAGCGCCTCGTCGAGCGACAGCGTGCCGATCACCGAGCGGAGGGCGGTCCGGGCGAGGGCGTCGATGGCGATGTCGAAGTTGGCGATCGAGAACAGCGCCTGCTTGGCGTCGACCACCTGCGTGAAGATCGTCGCGTTGACCGACACGACGACGTTGTCACGGGTGATGACCTCCTGGCGGTCGCCCGGTCGCGGGTACTCGCGCATGTCCACGGTGACGAGCTTGTCGATGAAGGGCGCGATGATCGCGAGCCCGGGCTCGTGGATCGCCCGGAATTCGCCGAGGCGGGTGACGACACCGACGAAGCCCTGCTGGACGAGATTGACCGTGTTCCGGAACAGGTAGAACGCGAACACCACGAACAGCAGCGCGATGATGAACGCAACGACCAGCGGGATCAGGTCGCCACTCATGAAGCCTCCTCGGGTGTGACGGACATGGCCGCGGCCCGGACGACGAGCGTCGTGCCGCGGACGGCGGTGACGATGACGGGCGCACCGCTCGGGATCGGCCGGTGGTCGGCCGCATAGGCGAGCCACGTCTCGCCGGCGAGACGGACGTGTCCTGGATGAAGCTCGTCCCCGATCTCGTCGAGACCGAGAGCGCGCTGCCCGACGAACCCGCCATGGACACCGGGCGTCAGAGGCGGCTCACCCTGGCGGCGGAGCCGCTGGCGGAGGAGCGGACGACCGACGACGACGCCCAGCATGGCGACCGCGATGGCGACGACGGCCTGGATCCAGATCGGGCTATCGGGGGCGACGAAGGCGACGACCCCGGCGGCGAACGCGCCGATCGCGAGGAAGATCGAGAAGAAGGTCGTGCTCGCGAGCTCGAGCACGAGGAGTGCGAGCGCGGCGACGAACCAGATCGCGTAGATCGGCATCGATCAGAGTCTAGGCCGTTCGTGTGCGGTCGTCGTCTGCCTCAGGCGCGTTCGAGGATCGGCCGGACCTCGGTCGCCAGGCGCGTCATCGACTCCTCGTCGTACGGCGACGGAAAGCCCGCGACGAAATGGCGGTAGCCGATGTCGAGGTAGGGGAGAAGCCGCTCGGCGACGTCTTCGGGGGTGCCGATCGGCTGGTCGGTCCAGCGCCTCGCGCCGCCGTTGTGTTCGAACATCGCAGCGTGGACGCGGTCGGCCTCGTCGCGCGAATCGCGGATGATGACCGTGCCGATCCCCGTCGTCCGCTCGATCTCGGACGGATCGCGGCCGACCGTCTCGCAATGCTGGAGGAGGATCTCCTCCTTCCGCCGCACGTTGTCGAGGCCGCCACCGACGTTGTTCGCGTCGGCATACCGGGCGACCAGCTTGAGAGTCACCTGCTCACCGCCGCCGCCGACGAGAAGCGGCAGTCGCTCCTGGATCGGTGGCGGAAGGTTGCGGACGTTCTTCGCGCTGTAGCGCGGCCCCGCGGCCGTCGGCTCCTCGCCGTGGAGCATCCCGCGCATCAGCGGGAGTGCCTCACCGAGCCAGCGCAGCCGTTCGGGGAAACCGCTCCCGAACTCGATGCCGAACGCCTCGTGCTCCTCCTCGAACCACGCGGCGCCGATGCCGAGGATGGCGCGACCGTTGGAGATGTGGTCGAGGGTCGTCGCCATCTTCGCGGTCAGCGTCGGCTCACGGAACGGATTGGCACCGACCATCAGCCCGATCCGGACGTTCTCCGTCGCCTGCGCCCAGGCAGCCAGGGTCAGCCAGCCCTCGAACATCGGGCCCGTGGAATTCCCCTGGATCGGATAGAGGTGATCCCAGGTCCACAACGTGTCGTAGCCGAGACGATCGGCGCGGACGCCGGCTTCGAGGAGCGAGAGCCAGTCTGTGTACTGGTTCCAGCACAACGCTCCGAGCTTCACGTCGCCCATTTCAGCGCTCCGCCTTCCTGACGATGTCGACCGAGATCTCGACCGCCGGGGTCGTCCCCCGGTTCTCGAGCCAATGGCTCGTGTGCCGGTCTTCGGGCCAGCCGACGCCCGGCCCGTACTCGGTGAGGACACCGTCGTCGCGATCGCGATGGGGTCGTCGTGGCGCAGGACGACGGGAACAGGCCGTCG